>CAIRHO010000071.1 GCA_903878415.1 uncultured Actinomycetes bacterium | reverse complement strand
GAACGTTTTGTGTAATCGACTGGATCTTCTTTTGCAATTCGCGCAGCATCATTAATGTCAACACCAATTGGTACATATGAAAGTGGATCGTGCGCCGAAGTTTGGTCGGTCACAATATCGATTGCTACTCCCATTGAAAGTAGTAATGGGAAAAGTTCGGCAGTATTTCCAACTAACCCAACTGAAAGCGGCGTACCCGAATTCTTAGCCTTCAATACCCGTTCAACCGCATCGGTTAAGTTATCTGCAATCTCATCTAAGTAACGACTTTCAATGCGCTTCTCTAATCTAGATTTATCAATATCAATAATTAAACAGACGCCACCGTTCATAGTCACGGCGAGTGGTTGTGCCCCACCCATTCCGCCACAACCTCCAGTTAAAGTCAATGTACCTTGGAGAGAACCATTAAATTTTTTATTTGCAATTGCGGCAAATGTTTCATAAGTGCCTTGTAATATTCCTTGGGTGCCAATATAAATCCAAGAACCGGCAGTCATTTGCCCGTACATAGTTAAACCAAGTTGTTCTAACCTACGAAACTCTGGCCAATTAGCCCAATCTCCTACTAAGTTTGAGTTTGCGATTAATACTCGAGGCGCCCATTCATGTGTTTGGAAAACTCCTACTGGCTTTCCAGATTGCACTAAAAGTGTTTCATCATCTTTCATTTTGGTAAGAGTTTTTACAATTGCATCAAAGGATGGCCAATCACGGGCAGCTTTTCCGGTTCCGCCATAGACGACGAGATTTTCCGGGTGCTCTGCGACTGCGGGATCTAGATTGTTATGCAGCATTCGAATCGCCGCTTCTTGTCCCCAGCCTTTTGCAGTGAGGTTTGACCCAGTAGCAGCGTGCAATATTCGTGACCCAGATGAATTAGTAGCCATGACTAGAGAATAGCGCGGGTTTCAACCAGAATAACCCCATGTTCAAAACCGTAGATGCAGACTTTCTCGCACTTCCACTCTCCGCAATAAGTGATGCGGCAATATCAACTGGCACTAGCGGCGGCGCTTCGCACGTTGATATCCGAATCGAACGAACCCGAACCGGCTACTTACAACTTCGCGACGCAAAACCTGAAACCCAAGCCGATGATACAACTGCAGGAATTGGCGTACGAGTTATCGTTAATGGCGCGTGGGGATTCGCTTCATCACCAGAAATATCAATTGATGTCGCAAAGAAGTTGGCAGTAACTGCGGTAGCGATGGCTAAAACAAGTAAGCCGCTTTCTACCGATGAAATATCGCTAGTTGCTGAACCGGTTTATGCAAATAAAACTTGGGTTTCTAAATATGAAATTGATCCATTCTCAATTTCTGATAGTGAAAAGAAAGATCGCCTTGCTTCGCTAAGTTCAAAATTGTTAGCTGCGAAAGGCGTGAACCACGCAAGTGCGCACACAATGTTTGTAAAAGAGCAGAAACATTATGCAGATTCGCACGGCACCAGCACCACCCAACAACGAGTTCGGATGCAGACTCAAATTGATGCAATCTCGGTTGGTTCACATGGTTTTGAATCGATGCGTACCCTCGCGCAACCAGCTGGTTTTGGCTGGGAGTGGATGCGTAACGATGTTTACGATTGGGATTCTGAAATTGAAAAATTACCAGCGTTACTTGCAGAAAAGGTGGCAGCGCCTTCTGTGACACCCGGTCGATATGACTTACTCATCGATCCAACAAATCTCTGGCTAACTATTCATGAATCAATTGGCCATGCAACCGAACTTGATCGCGCAATTGGCTATGAAGCGAATTACGCTGGTACATCATTTGCAACCGTAGATAAATTAGGAACCTTAAAATATGGCTCCCCGCTAATGAATATAACTGGTGATCGATTTACTGACCATGGTTTAAGCACTGTTGGATATGACGATGAAGGCGTTGCTGGCCAAGAATGGGATATCGTCAAAGACGGAATTCTGGTCGGATACCAACTTGATCGCCGAATCGCAGCACATGTAAATCGTGATCGCAGCAATGGTTGTGCTTTTGCGGATTCGCCAGCGCATGTACCTATTCAAAGAATGCCGAATGTATCTTTGAAACCAAACCCTGCTGGTCCAGATTTACCGGCAATGATTGAATCTATCGATGATGGCATTTATATATTGGGCGATAAATCTTGGTCGATTGATATGCAACGTTATAACTTCCAATTTACCGGTCAACAATTCCATCGCATTAAGAATGGAAAACTAGCGGGCCAATTAAAAGATGTTGCTTACCAGGCGACCACAACTGATTTCTGGGGATCAATGAAAGTTGTCGGTGGGCCTTCTACTTATGTTCTAGGCGGCGCATTTAACTGCGGAAAAGGACAGCCTGGACAAATCGCGGCGGTGAGTCATGGTTGCCCAGCGGCAATCTTCGACAAAGTAAATGTTCTCAATACTGTTGCGGAGGCCGGCAAATGATTAGTCCACAAGATTTAATCGAACGAATTACGAGTGCTGCTACAACTGATGATTGCGTAGTTGTTATCTCCGAAAAAACTCAAGCAAACCTCCGTTGGGCAAATAGCACGCTAACTACAAACGGCGTGATCGCAGAACGCTCGATAACAGTCATTGCATTTATTGCAGTGGATGGTGGAATGGCAGCTGGATCTGTAACTAGAACTGATATAAATATTGGTGATATTCCGACAGTTCTTGCAGAAGCTAGCGCTGCTGCAAAAGCTTCTGGAGCTGCCGAAGATTTTGTACCGCTAGCGAAAAGCGTTGTAAGTGGAACTTGGCAGGATGCACATAATCCAACCGGGCCGGAAGTTTTCGCAAAGATCGCGCCTGATTTGGGCGATATGTTCGCTCGTTCCGTCGCAGATAAAATTGAATTATTTGGTTATGCCGAACATACAAACGCCACCACCTTCGTCGGCTCAAAGGGTGGCTTAAGACTTCGCTACGACTTGCCTGTAGGTCGGGTCGAGATGACCGGTAAATCTCATCAACGTACTAGATCTACATGGGATGGCATTGCAACTCGAGATTTTTCAAATGTAAAGATTGCAAATATCGATGCAAATATCCGGGAACGGCTAAATTGGCAAGCCAAGAAAATTGATCTGCCTGCTGGTCGCTATGACACCATCATGCCTTCTGGAACTGTAACTGATTTATTTACTTACATGATGTGGACCAGCGCGGCACGAGCTGCACATGAAGGGCGTTCAGTCTTCAGCAAACCTGGTGGCGGAACTCGAATTGGCGAAAAACTTTCTAATGTATCAATGCAATTATTTAGTGATCCTTCCTATAACGAGATTGCTGGCTTGGAATGCTCACCATTTGTGGCAAATGCATCGAGCGGACCGTTTAGTTCAGTATTTGATAATGGCCAGAGCGTTAAGCGCACTGATTGGTTGAAAAATGGCGAGTTAACTTCGTTAATTCAAACTAGATCTTCTGCAGCTGCAACCAAGCTTCCTTACACGCCAATTTCCGATAACTTGATTATGAAGGTTGATAATGGAACTGGTTCGTTAAGTGATTTAGTTAAGAAAGTTAACCATGGACTATTACTTACAACGATGTGGTACATCCGCATGGTTGATGCAAATACTTTGCTATTGACTGGCCTTACTCGTGACGGTGTTTATTACGTTAAAGATGGTGAAGTGCAAGGTGCTACCAATAACTTCCGTTGGAATGATTCGCCAGTTTCAGTGCTCTCCCGAGTTATTCACGCTGGTGCCACGGAATGGACGCAAGCTCGAGAATGGGCTGGCGATATCGATCGCGCTGCATTCCCGCCGCTGGTAATTAAAGATTTTAATATGTCCACCGTAAGCCCGGGAAGTTAATCTTTTAAAAAGGTTTTCCGAACTTATCCAGCAATCGAATCAAGTTAGTTTCATTCCGTTCTTGGTTTCCAGTACGCCATAAGCCTTGCTCTTGAGTATCTGGAATGAAATTAAGTGGGCGAACACCTGGAACTCTCCGTACGTTCACACCAATTCTTCGCGCTTGGAAATACCACCAAAGATCATCAGTATGGAATGAGAGTTCGGCATAAAGATCTTCATCAAGGGCTTCTGGGTGTAAAAGCTCTTTTGTAAATAGCGTTCCAGCACCCGAAGTTGCAAACATTTCAACCTCTGGGCCATTTGATTGGCTCCATTGTTTCTCCCATTGCGCAAAAGTTTGGATATTTCCATTCTTCTCAATAGTCACATGGTGTGCCCGACTGGCAATTACGGAATTTGGATAAAGGTTATGTTGAATCATGATTTTCAAAGTTAAATCTGGATCGATTATTAAGTCATCGTCTATCACAATGACTGGAAGGTCCGTGCGATTAAGAGTTGGAATTAGTTTCTTCCCGGGTCCGATATCCGAAACTTCAAATATCTTAATTCCAGCAACTTCTAAGTGATTTCGGAGAGATTGTGGAAGTTGACTAATCTCAGATTTCGCAATGTTTAAATGAATCTCTTTTGGTGGCAAAGTTTGATTTGTTATTGACGGAATGAGTTCTGGCAAAAATGCAAAACGCGCTGGAAAACTTGTGAACGAGAGTACGTACTTCCAATTTTTGTTCTCTCCTAAGTCTGGAAGTGCCAATAGATTAAGTAATTGGAGCGCATCTTCGCTCCGATGCATCTGCGCGGCGATTTCTTTGAAACTCTTTCGGTTTTCTTGCTGGTATGCACTCAATTTCGAACCGATTGCCCGATTGCCGCGGATCAAGTAAATGGTGGCGGCAAAAACTAGTACTAGTAGCGCTAACTTTAAGTAAGCCATGGAATAAACCTTATCCTCGAAGGTGGCCGCGCTCGTTGCAACCACGCAGCGCCATCAAATTGTCAGATGGCCAAACCGAAATTGTGGTGATACTGCATGGCGAAATATCGATATGGAAAATGCTCTCTGGACGGGCGCCAATAATTGCAGCTACCGCAGTTTTGATAATTCCATTATGAGTTACTACAACAATTTTCTTTCCAGGATTTTCGGTAGCAACTTGATCAATTCCTTCCAAAGCTCGAGCAGTGACTTCATCATAGGACTCACCCTCGGGAGGGATATAAGAAGTACCGGCCAGCCAATGTTTATATTCAGCTGGGAATTCTGCTGACACTTCAGCAACCGACATGCCATCCCATTTTCCAAAAGATTGTTCAATCCAAATATCTTGAGTAATTATTTCCAATTTTGTACTCGCAGAAATTCTGGCTGCAGTTTCTTGGGTACGACGAAGCGGTGAAGAAAATAATAAATCTGGTTTCAATTTAACGATTTCTTTAGCAACTGCTTCAGCCTGAGAAATACCAATATCGGTTAGCTCGGGATTTAACGGACCACTCCCAGAAAATTTTCGCGCTGGCGTTAAAATAGTCTCACCATGTCGGATTAAATAAATTGTGGTTGGCTCTTCGCCACTTATTAAACGCTCCATTAAGAAATTTTGTTGAATCGGCTCTCTTGCAGAGCTTGGCGCTCCATCTAAAACATCATTAAGGATTCGGTCAGCATGTGAATTTTCTTCGCGGGGAATCCAAGTGAAAGTGATCAACTCACGTGGATGAATATCGCGCGCTTGAAAAGCTAACTTCTTCATATCTGGATGCTTGATCTGCCATCTTCCGGACATTTGCTCAACCACGAGCTTGCTATCCATCCGAACTTCAATCTCAGCTGTTGCATCTATCTCATGTGCTGCCGTTAGTCCAGCTATTAAACCGCGATATTCAGCAACATTATTAGAAGCTACTCCAATAGTTTCAGCTACTTCTTCTAGCGTCTTTCCATTCTCGTAAACCACGGCACCGAAAGCTGCTGGGCCAGGATTGCCGCGGGATCCCCCATCAGCGGTAATTGTTAATTTTCTAGCCATTTAAAACCCTTTTGGTCGCACCAAAATTCGGCGACATTCTTCGCATCGAACAATTTCGTCTGCAGCCGTTTCTTTAATTTTGCTCAACTCAACCGCATTTATCGATAGGTGGCAGCCGTCGCATTTGCCTTCAATTAATCTAGCTGCACCAATGCCATCGCCGGTTTTCTTAATTTTTTCGTAGAGTTCAACTACCTCCGCTGAAATTTTTGCGGCAATATCAGCGCGTTGGCCATTAGCACTTGATACTGCTTCTGCAATATCAGTTAACTCTTTGGTTTTTTGAGCATCTAACTCTGCCATCTTCAACTTAAATTGATCGCGCTCTACACTTAGAGATTTAATTCGATCATCAATTCCATCTACTCGCACCATAACTTCAAGTTCGATCTCCTCAAGTTCGCTTCTTCGTTTATTAAGTGACGCAAGTTCATGTTGCATTTGTTCTAACTCTTTTGGCGAAGCAGTACCGGAAGCCATTCGCTTCTCATCTTTTTCAATTCTAGTTACAACTTGTTCTACATCAATCTCAGATTTGCTTAATTCGTGCTTGATATCCGCTTTTTCAGTTTCGGCAGCAATTATTAAATCGCGGGTTGAGTTATGAGAAATGGTGAGAATTTCTAAGGCTTGAATTACTGAAAGTGTTTTTTCTTTATGCGCTAATTGGGTAAGCGAAGTATCTAAAGTTTGTAACGTCATTACGCGTTCTTGTTCTTCGGGTGAGGATTTCATAACTTGGCACTCCCCTCGAAGGGCTAAATAATTTGGAGTTGTATTTCAGTTCTTGTGGGCGCTGAGGGGATCGAACCCCCGACATCCTCGGTGTAAACGAGGCGCTCTACCGCTGAGCTAAGCACCCGGGCTACCGATTTTTCTGGCAGCTTGGTTGACGAAGTCTACAGGGTCGCCAAAGCGGTTTTGTACTCGTTGATATCGCGAGCAGCGCTGATCGCGTTAATAACTTGCCACTTAATTACGCCAGATTTATCAATAATGAATGTGCCACGCAGTGCGCATCCCCGCGCATCATCGAAAATGCCATATTTCTTCGCTACATCACCATGCGGCCAGAAATCGCTAAGAACTGAGAATTGATAACTCTCGCGCTCGGCAAAAACTTTTTGAGTGAATGGTGAATCGCAAGAAATTGCAAGGAGTTCAACACCATCATTTTGGAAAGCGCTAAGTTCATCGCGAAGTGCGCAAAGTTCGCCAGTACAAGTTCCAGTAAATGAAAATGGATAAAAAGTAATTACTACATTCTTTTTTCCGCGGAACGAAGAAAGTGAAACAACCTCGCCATGTTGATTCTTCAATTCGAAGTCGGGAGCGAGCGCACCTATTGTTAATGTCATTTTATTCCTAACTATTTTTTAGTGGATTTTCTAGCAACAAGTTTGGTCGCGGTCCAATCGGATGAAATCTGAAAAGATGACGTAACGCTTAAGCCAGCAATTGGCGCAGCATCTTGAATATCACTTGGTTCGACATGGCCATCACGACCAGCTTTTGGTGTAACTAGCCAAAATGATCCACTCTCCGAAAGGTAAGTTAATCCATCTACAAGTTCATCTATCAGATCGCCATCATCTTCTCGCCACCAGAGGATCACAGCATCGACTACTTCGTTAATTTCACCAGAGAGAACTTCATTACCTGAAATTTTAATTATTGAGTTGCGAACACTTTCATCGCAATCACTGCCGTAGCCAGATTCTAAAATTAGATGGCCACTTACAATTCCCATTCGGGTGGCCACTAAATCGGGCCCCACAGGGGTGCTCACTCAGACCTGCCTCTCCGTACGCAACTAGTGGTAAGTGAAATCGTTCGAACAGGGAGAAGTCCACCCAAACTCGAGCGTTTGCGCAAGTCCCCCGCCTGTGACCAATATTTCAGCGCTGCGATGTGACTCTTGAGCCCACAACGGGAAAGATAGCCCTGTGCGCGATTTGAATGAGTTACCGAACAACGCAATTGATGCCCTAATCGACACCAACCCCGAAGAGACAGCTGAATGGCATCAATCTTTTGATGCGCTGGTAAAACATGCTGGTCCAACCAGGGCCCGCTATTTAATGCTCTCACTATTGCAACATGCACATCAACAAGAATTGCATCTACCTGCACTTAGATTAACCGATTACATAAATACAATTCCGCCAGAGCGCGAACCAACATTTCCAGGCGATGAAGCAATTGAACGCCGCATCCGCGCATACATTCGATGGAACGCTGCGCTTCTAGTACATCGTGCACAACGCCCTGGAATAGGAGTTGGTGGACATATCTCATCATTTGCCTCTTCAGCTGCGTTGTATGAAGTTGGTTTCAATCATTTCTTTCGCGGTAAAGAGCATGCCGGTGGCGGCGATCAAATTTATTATCAAGGCCATGCCAGCCCAGGTATGTATTCACGCGCATTCCTAGAGGGCAGATTTACCGAAAATCAATTAGATGGCTTCCGCCAAGAACTTTCACATCCAGGTGGCGGGCTTTCTTCTTATCCGCATCCTCGTTTGATGCCAGATTTTTGGGAGTTTCCCACTGTTTCAATGGGACTTGGTCCGATCAATGCGGTTTACCAAGCACGTTTCAATCGTTACCTTCATGGCCGCGGCATAAAAGATACAAGCGATCAACGTGTGTGGGCATTTTTAGGTGACGGTGAAACTGATGAACCAGAGAGCGTTGCTGCGCTAACTTTAGCGGCTCGCGAAAAATTAGATAATTTAACATTTGTAATTAATTGCAATTTACAACGTTTAGATGGCCCAGTTCGAGGCAATGGCAAAATCATTCAAGAACTTGAAGCTTTATATATTGGCGCTGGTTGGAATGTTATTAAAGTTATTTGGGGACGCGAATGGGATCCGCTATTTGCCGGAGATCGTGAAGGCGCACTTGTTGATTTAATGAATATAACTCCAGATGGCGATTTCCAAACATTTAAAGCTGAAGGTGGCGCATACGTCAAAGAGAATTTCTTCGGTCGCGATCCGAGAACTGCTGCGATGGTGGCTAATTGGACACCCGAACAAGTTTGGAATTTGAAACGCGGTGGCCATGATTATCGAAAGCTTTATGCAGCATATAAAGCAGCTACCGAACATAAAGATCGCCCAACTGTAATTCTTGCTAAAACTATTAAAGGCTGGACATTGGGATCTAACTTTGAAGGTCGCAACTCAACCCATCAAATGAAGAAGATGACCTTGGAAAACATTATTGAATTCCGTGATCGCCTTGAAATTCCAATAGCTGATGACAAATTAGATAAATATTTGCCGCCTTATTTCCACCCTGGCGTAGATTCTCCAGAATATAAGTACATGATGGATCGCCGTCGTGAATTAGGTGGTTCACTTCCAAAACGTCAAAAAGTTTCTAAACCACTTACCCAGCCTGCAGATTCGGCCTACGAATCAGCACAGCGTGGTTCAGGACATCAAGAAATTGCCACAACGATGGCCTTTGTTCGTTTACTTAAAGATTTAATTAAAGATGAAGGACTTGGTTCGCGCTTTGTGCCAATCATCCCTGACGAAGCTCGCACTTTCGGAATGGATTCGCTCTTCCCATCACTAAAGATTTATTCACCACACGGACAGTTATATACCTCGGTAGATCGTGAGTTGATGCTCTCATATAAGGAATCCACTAGCGGTGTAATTCTGCACGAAGGAATTAACGAAGCTGGATCTGTTGCATCTTTCACTGCAGTGGGAACTTCGTATGCAACCCACGATGAGCCAATGATTCCGATTTATATTTTCTACTCAATGTTTGGTTTCCAAAGAACTGGTGATGCATTTTGGGCTGCAGCCGATCAAATGACACGTGGTTTTGTGATGGGTGCAACTGCGGGTAGAACGACGCTTAACGGTGAAGGTCTTCAACATGAAGATGGCCACTCTCACTTATTAGCATCTACAAACCCTGCAGTAATTTCTTATGATCCAGCTTTCGCTTTTGAAATTGGAGAGATAGTTAAAGATGGTCTTCGGCGCATGTATGGCCCAAATAGCGAAAATATTTTTTACTATTTAACAATGTATAACGAGCCTTATCTGCAACCTGCATCGCCCGAGAACTTAGACGTCAAAGGCCTATTAAAAGGTATTTATTTATATGCAGAAGCTCGTGGTCGCAAAAAACGACAAGCCAACATTTTGGCTTCTGGCGTCGCAGTTAATGCTGCAATGAAAGCGCAAAAAATATTAAAAGATGATTGGGGCGTCAACGCAAATGTTTGGTCGGTAACTTCCTGGAATGAACTTCGCCGTGATGGTCTAGAAGTAGATCGCCATAACTTGTTAAACCCAAATGATTTAAGGACTGCATTTATATCTGACCGACTAGAATCGGTTAACGGTCCAGTTCTTGCAGTAAGTGATTTCATGCGCGCCGTTCAAGACCAGATTGCGCCATGGGTTCCACAACTATTTGATTCACTCGGCACAGATGGATTCGGACTTTCTGATACGCGTGGTGCGCTACGTCGGCACTTTAAAGTTGATGCCGAATCAATCACGGTTGCAGTACTTTCGCAATTAGTTCGGCAGAAGAAGTTGAATAAGAGAGTTATTCAAGCTGCTATAGATAAGTACAAGCTAAATGATATTTCAGCTGCCGATCCTGGTAATACTGAAGGATCTGGCTGAGTTAAGCTTTTCCTGCAGCAGCGAAGAAAGTCACTGCCGTCAACATCAGTGCTGGGATTACCAACATCATAGGTAGGCCGATTAAGTGAATCGTCCAAGCAAGTAAAATTCGCACCGCAAAATTTAATATCTGATTTAGCGCACCTATTTCGGCCACGATGACGCCGCTCGGACGATTACTCCTTCGGCCAGCAATTGCCAAAAAGAGTGGCCCGAGGAATGAAATACCAACTCCACCAACTAGGAATGCTACATTTATTATTGTAAAACCCAGGGTTTGATAGTTTTTAGATAGTAAGTAGCCGGTATACATAAAAATCGCAAAAGTTAAGCCACCAATTAATGGAAATATTCTAATTAGTTTTTGCTCTGACCATCGTTTTGACAATGTTCCGAAAGAAATTCGACCAAAAATCATGCCACCCATAAAACAGATATACGGGAGTACCGCAAGCGATGCGT
>CAIRHO010000070.1 GCA_903878415.1 uncultured Actinomycetes bacterium | reverse complement strand
CGAACCGGCGACCTGAACCTTGGCAAGGTTCCGCGCTACCAACTGCGCTACGTCCGCAAAACTCCAGCTACCCGATAAAAGTCGACCAGCAAGAGCAAGGCGAAATCTATCCTAGGTAAGGCGCATCTCCCAAGTCGAAAGTTTGAGCGGTTGGAGTACCTTCGCGTCATGTTCGAAAATATGAGTGTGCTGCCTGAGGCGTATTTTTGGATGAAAGGTAAGAGCGCTCGAAAATGCGTGGAAATTCGCCACGATGCCGCGGCTTTAGAAGAGCCGGGTTTTTGGGTAGTGGTCGCTCCATTTATTGGCGAACCAACATTCGCTCGTTTTGCAGAAATAACAGAAAGTGAATTTACAAGCAAAGGTCAATGGTCTGCAATTGATTCGAAATGGGAAAGTTCACTCTCGCAAAGTGAATATATAAATTACGTCGAAAAAATTCGCGATGAAATTGCCGACGGTTTGGTATATCAAGTCAATGCTTGTCGAATTCTTTCTGCCCCGTTAGAAGATGATATTTCGCTAGAGCCTTTGATGGGGGAGTTGTTGAAGGAGAATCCAGCTCCGCAAAGTGTTTATATAAATTTGCCGAATATTGAAATAGCTTCAGCGTCGCCAGAGCTATTTATACGGGTAGTTAAAAGCAAGAACGGCGCACGCGAAATTCTTTCGAGTCCTATAAAAGGCACTTCGGCAACAAGTGAGTTCTTAGAGAAAGATTTAGCCGAAAATGTGATGATTGTTGATTTGATACGTAATGATTTGAGTGTAATTTGCGAAACGGGAAGCGTAGAAGTTCCGCGGCTTTTAGGAATTGAAAAACATCCCAGTCTTTATCATTTAGTTTCCGACGTTAGCGGAGTTTTGCGAAACGGAATAGTCTGGGATGAAATATTTGATGCAATTATGGCGCCAGGTTCGGTTAGCGGAGCACCGAAAAGTTCAGCGCTAGAAATGATCGCAAGATTTGAGGAAGTAAACAGAGGTCCATATTGCGGGGCAATTGGTTGGGTTTGTGACGGCGAAGCAGAGCTTTCAGTTGCAATCCGAACCTTTTGGAGTGAGCGCGATGGGTTATTGCGCTTTGGAACTGGTGCGGGGATTACTTGGGGAAGTAACGCCGCTTCGGAGTGGGAAGAGACTGAGTTAAAAGCCAGTCGCTTGATTTCTATCGCCTCCGGAAAGTTAACTAACGAACGGGCAAAAGTATGAAAATTTTGCATAATGGGGCGTTGGTCACAAACTTGGCTCTGCCTGCCTTTGGTGAATTGAAAAGCAATGGATGGTTACTTGGCGACGGCATTTTTGAATCTTTGAAAACGATCAATGGTCAATGCTGGGCGCAAGCTCGTCACTTGGATCGAGCTTACAAAAGTGGCGCAATTATAAATTTAGGTTTACCTGATCGAAACCAGGTAGAACGAGGCATTAAAACTATATTGGAAAACAGCGAAAAAATTACTGTCGGAAGATTGCGTATAACTTTTTTAAGCAGTGGCGATTGGATTATCACGCATAAAGAGCTAGCACCATTTAAGAATCGCCTTACTCTTATCGACTATCCATTTCCCAAGAATGAGAAATCTATTTTGGCCGGTATTAAAACCATTTCGTATGGAGAAAATGCACATGCGCTGCGTTTCGCAGAAGCGTCCGGTTCTGATGATGTAGTAATTAGTAATTTAGCTGGATTGGTATCAGAATCTGCTGTTGCAAATATAGTTTGGGAGAGTTCTGGAGAATTTTACACGCCACCGCTACTAACAGGGTGCCTGCCCGGGGTTACTCGGAGTTTATTGTTACAAAATTTTGAAGTTATTGAACGTGACATTGCTCCATCACAATTGCAGGAATCAGAAGCCATCTACTTAGTATCGAGTACTAGGGGAGTTCAGCAGGTTAATAAATACAACGCGACCGAGTATTTGTTAAGTTCAAGCGGCGTCGAACTAATTGGAAAGTTTACAGAGTGGGTTAGGGGTAATCTAGAGCCATGAACCTGCGCAATTGGATGAAGAAAACTAAGGTCGGCCATCTGTTATGGCGAATTTTTATCGGAGTTCTCGGAGGTGGCATCACAATCCTTGGAGCTATTGCGCTAATTGGTCCTGGTCCTGGAGTTCTGATTTTTCTAGCTGGGCTGGGAATTTTGGCGACGGAGTTCGCATGGGCAGGTCAAGCGTTGTTGAAAACTAAAAAAATCGCTCAATCAGCCGCAGATAAGAGTGGGCTACCGCTTTGGGCTAAATATCTTCTGGTAGCTGGTGGTCTACTTGTTTCAATCATCGCAGTGTTGATCTATTACGCAAAGTAATTACTTCCAACGACTTTGCAAATAACTTTGGTAACCTCGCTCCATGCCTAACGCTGAAATGATTGAAATTAGCGTTGATGGCGTTTCTCTAAAAGTTGCCAGCGATGTAAAAGTCACTCAAATTTTTGCGGGCCAAAGCGTAGATATGACTGGAGTTGGGCCCAATGCAATTGTAGTTTGCAAGATTAATGGTGTGTTGCGAGATTTATGGAGTGATGTAGCAGCCGGTGATGTTGTTGAGGGCATTTCAATCGCTTCGCCTGAAGGGTTGATGGTTTTAAGACATTCAACAGCACATGTGCTTGCGCAAGCTGTCCAAAATATATTCTCACAAACTCGGTTAGGAATTGGGCCGCCGATCAGCGATGGATTTTATTATGATTTTGATCCAGAACGGCCGTTTACTCCGACAGATTTAGAAGTTCTGGAAAAAGCAATGAAGAAGATTATTAAAGATGGCCAACGATTTAGACGCAGAGCAGTAACTGATACTGAAGCTTTGCAAGAATTAGTAAATGAACCTTATAAATGTGAATTAGTAAAGTTGAAATCAACCGCAGTCGATGATGGTGCCGATGTTGAAGTAGGTGCTGGTGAATTAACTATTTATGACAATCTAGGCCGGGATGGTCACCCATTGTGGAGCGATTTATGTCGAGGCCCACATCTGCCGTCAACAAAATATGTTACTGCATTCAAATTGATGCGGAGTGCCGGAGCATATTGGCGTGGTTCTGAAAAGAATCCAATGCTCCAAAGAATTTATGGAACTGCATGGCCTTCACAAGAAGCGCTTGATTCATATCTGTTGATGTTGGTGGAAGCTGAAAAACGAGATCATCGAAAACTCGGCGCAGAATTGGATTTATTTTCTTTTCCGGAAGAAATTGGTTCTGGACTTGCAGTATTTCACCCCAAAGGCGGAATCATTCGTAGGGCGATGGAAGATTATTCACGGCTTCGCCATGAAGTTGAAGGTTACGAATTTGTTTATTCACCGCATCTTACTAAAGCTGCGTTATTTGAGCGCTCCGGACATTTGCAATGGTACGCAGATGGCATGTACCCACCGATGATTATGGATGAAGAGTTACATGCTGACGGAACTATTAAAAAACAAGGCCAGCAGTACTACATGAAACCAATGAATTGCCCGTTTCATAACTTAATCTATGCATCTCGCGGCCGTTCTTATCGGGAATTGCCACTTAGACTTTTTGAATTCGGGACCGTTTATAGATATGAAAAATCTGGCGTAATTCATGGAATTACCAGAGCTCGCGGTTTCACTCAAGATGATGCTCATATCTACTGCACGGCTGAACAGATGGCTGGCGAATTGGATAGCCTCTTAACTTTTGTTCTGAATTTACTACGAGACTATGGCTTAACCGATTTTTACTTGGAATTATCTACCAAGAATGAAGTCAAATTTGTCGGGGAAGATAAGGATTGGGAAGAAGCAACCATCGCGCTTCGACAAGCAGCAGAGAAGCAGAATTTAGAGCTTGTTCTAGATAAAGGCGGCGCAGCTTTTTACGGTCCAAAAATTTCAGTGCAAGCTAAAGATGCGATAGGTCGCACTTGGCAGATGTCTACTATCCAAGTTGACTTTCAATTACCCCAACGGTTTGAACTCGAATACACCGCATCGGATGGAAGCAAGCAACGTCCGGTAATGATTCATCGTGCCCTATTCGGCTCCATCGAACGATTCTTTGGAGTTTTAACTGAACATTATGCAGGTGCATTCCCTCCTTGGTTAGCACCTGTGCAAGTACGTGCGATACCAGTAGCAGACATTTACATTCCATATCTGGAGAAAATTGTGAAAGAGATGCGGAACGCTGGCATTCGGGCCGAAATTGATAGCTCGGATGATCGAATGCAGAAAAAGATAAGAAATGCGCAGAACGAAAAGATTCCTTTTATGATTATTGCCGGCGAAGATGATGTGAATGCAAACGCTGTTTCGTTCAGATATCGCAGTGGTGAACAGAAAAATGGGATTGCGATAACTGATGCAATTGCGGAGATTACAAAATCCATAGCGGAAAGAATTCAAGTTTGATCGAGCATCATGTCTGAAACAGAGATGCATGGCGGGGTGGGAATGCCAGATCGTTGGCAGCGGATATGGGCGCCGCATCGAATGGCTTATTTGACCGGCGAAAATCGACCACTAGATGGAAACGATGTAGCTTGCCCATTCTGCGAAATACCAAAGTTGAGTGATGATGCTGCTCTTATAGTTGCACGCGGAGATGAGGTTTACGCTGTAATGAATTTGTATCCCTATAACGCTGGACACTTATTAATTTGCGCGAATCGACATGTGGCGGATTTGACCGATCTCACGGTTACGGAGCGAAATGAAATAAGCGAATTCACCGCGAAAGCTATGCAGGTGCTTAGAAAGGTTTCTAATTGTGCTGGATTTAATTTGGGAATGAATCAAGGCGCAATTTCCGGCGCTGGAGTGGCTGAACATATTCACCAACATGTTGTTCCGCGCTGGGGCGGAGATGCAAATTTCATGCCAATAATTGGTCAAACTAAAGTACTCCCGCAATTGTTGGCAACAACAAGAGCTGAACTAGCTAAAGCTTGGGAATAAGCGTTATATAACTTTGTGCCTCCGCTATTCCAATTTGTAATTCGGGAATAAATGGAATGCATGGAAAAAGTAATCCATCAGCAAATCCAGCTTCACCAAATTCTTCAAGCTGTTCGCGGTACTCCGCGGCAAACTCAGAAACTAGCGTGATCAAATCTGGATCGGCCGCGGTTATAGTTGTTGGCGCAGTTGCATAATTATAAGTTTGCGAAGTCGCAATATTAATCAAACCATTCGGCAGCCCATTTTCAGCATGTAAAACTAAAAATGGAGTTACAACAGGATCCAATATCCGGTTAGCAATCATTACGATGTCATCGAAATCAATTTCCCCATCAGTAAGCCCTGAAACTAGTATCAATCTCGGTAATTGCAATTCTCGAGCGCAATCCCAATAAGCCACTAAGTTCGGAGGAATCCCAATTTGGGCATTTATTAGGAAAAGCGCAATTGATTTACCAGAAAGTTTTGCAAGATCAGGGTCTGCTTCACAGCGCAAAATCTCACCCTGTAATTCGAGCGATTCTAGGAAATTCGCTGGGATGGCAGCCGAAACCCCGATAACGCCAGCGGAAATATGCGGGGTAATTGGGATACTCACGCGGGTCAGCCTACGATGGGAACGATGTTACGCATTCCATTCAAGGCCCCGGTCACTAAGTTGATTACCCCAGCCTGCCGTTTTGCCCTCAAAATCGGGTTAACACCCAACATGGTTACTGCAATTGGATCATTTTTGGTAGTTGTAACTGCGATTTCGGCTTTTCCAAATGGCCATTTTCTATGGGGCACTTTAGCGATTTCTCTTTTTTCATTGAGCGATCTTTTTGATGGAACTATGGCTCGTTTATCCAAAGATGGCGGAAGTACTTGGGGATCACTCTTAGATTCAACTTGTGATCGGATTGCTGACTCTGCAATTCTGATTGGTCTACTAATTTACTTAAATCGTCAAATGGATAGATTATTTATTCCAACATTGATAGCGATAATTTCTGGTCTGTTGGTTTCCTATGTTAAAGCTAGGGCCGAATCCCTTGATATTGCATGTGAAGGCGGAATTGCAGAGCGGACGGAGCGGCTAATTATCGTTCTGATTGCAATTGGGTTTCATGGGTTGGGAGTTCCTTACATTCTTACAATAGGCATCTGGTTGTTGGCCGTGTTGAGCGTTATCACAGTTCTGCAAAGACTCTATATCGTCTATCAGGCGACCAATGATTGAAACGTTGCGATATTTCGCTTATGCGAGTTGCTGGAAATTCTTACGGATGCTCCCAGAAGTTAGCGCTTATAAATTTGGGAATTTTGTTGCGGACGTGGCTTTTCGAAAAAATGGAAAAGGTGTTATTCGTTTGAAAGCAAACCTGGCTCGAGTGCGTCCTGAATTTAGCGAAGCGGAATTAAATAATTTAGTGAAAAGAGCAATGCGTTCTTACCTCCGATATTGGGTAGATACTTTTCGATTTATCGATTGGGATAAATCCAAAATTTTAAATTCGGCAAAAATAGTTAACGAAGAATATTTTTACGGCTCTCTCGCCAACGGCAAAGGTTTGATTGTGTCACTACCTCATGCGGGTAATTGGGATCATGCAGGTGCATATTTTTGCGCTCAAGATATTCCGCTCACAACTGTAGTTGAACATCTAAAGCCAGAACGGTTATTTAAGAAATTCCTAGAACACCGTGAGGAAATGGGCATGGAAGCGCTCGATTTAAATGCAAGAGTCTCAGCGACATTAGCGCAGAGATTACGCAGTGGAAAATTAGTTGCGTTAGTTGCAGATCGAGATTTATCCAGATCCGGTATTACTGTTAATTTCTTTGATGGTGTTGCGCGCATGCCAGGTGGTCCGGCAGCACTTGCAATCCAAACCGGTGCACCGTTGATAACCGCTTATGTCGCTTACCAACCAATTGGTATTACCATCACTTTTGAAGCTCCAATAGCGGTCCCAATTAGCGGAACTAAGGAAGAACAAATCTTGGCTATGACCCAAAAATGCGCCGATCGATTTGCGGCAAATATCTCAAAATTTCCAGAGGATTGGCATATGTTGCAACGAATCTGGGTTGATGGCGATTTTATGGAACGAAGTGAATGATGGCGTATTCACCTAAAAGTTCTGGACTTCGAATCGGAATGGTTTCGCCATATGGTTGGGATACGCCAGGTGGCGTGCAAGCGCATATTAGGGATTTAGCGAAGTACTACATCGATCAAGGTCATTATGTTTCAGTTCTGGCACCAGTTAGCCGAGAAGAATCTTTAGCGGATGACTTTGTAGTTCCAGCGGGTCGTCCTATTTCTATTCCATATAACGGTGCGGTTGCTCGTGTACTTTTCGGACCAGTAGCGGCATCGAGAGTTAGACAGTGGATTTCTCAGGGTAATTTTGATTTGCTACATTTACATGAGCCAGCAATCCCATCTCTTTCGTTACTAGCTTGTTGGATTGGCGAAGGTCCTATGGTCGGAACTTTTCATGCGGCTGCGCCAAAACAAAAAGTTGCATTTGCGGTTAGTCCATTATTAGAGCCGGTTATTGAAAAATTGAGCGCGCGAATTGCAGTTAGTGAGATTGCCCGCGAAACGCTGACTATTCATTTGGAGACAGATGCAATAGTTATTCCAAATGGGATAGATGTCGATTTCTTCGCTAAATCAGAGCCCAAAGTTGAGTGGCAAAACGGCAACACCATTGGTTTTATTGGGCGTTTTGAAGAACCCCGAAAAGGCCTACAAATTCTAATAGATGCGTTGCCAATAATTTCAAGATTTGTGCCAGATGTGAAAGTTTTAATAGCCGGCCCTGGCGAAAGCGCGGAGATATTAAAGTCCACTAATTCCCAACTACGCAGTAAATTATCATTTTTAGGTCGGATTAGCGAAGCCGATAAAGGTAGTTTTCTCAAGTCAATTGATTTATATGTGGCTCCAAATACCGGGGGAGAATCATTCGGAATAATTTTAACCGAAGCTCTGGCATCAGAAACGGCGATAGTTGCAAGTGATATTCCGGCTTTCCGAAACTTATTAAATGGTGGCGAGTATGGCGCACTATTTGAATCAGAGAGTGCAACTGAACTTGCAAAAGTCATCATTGATTTACTTCGTGATGAGCAAAAGCGTAAGGACTTGGCAAATGTTGGACACCAATCAGCAGAACGGTTTGATTGGACGCAAGTTGCTGAGCAAATTATGGATGTTTACTCGATGGCCTTAACTGGTGGCGAAAAAGTTGGTTTAGTTTCCGAGAACCGACCATGGAACCGGATTTTTTCTCGAGATAGTGGGCAATAAATTGTGAAGACCTCTTTTGTCTTACTAGTAACTCTTCTGCTTGTAGCTTGGTATTTATCGTTCTCTGCTACTCGCTTAGATCGACTACATCATCGCGTAGAAACATCGTGGGCAAATCTGGACGCGACTTTGCAACGTCGCGCTGCGATTGCGTTGGAAATTGCCCATTTACCTGAAATCGATCCAGCTACAAATTTGATTCTCACTGGAGCTGCCTACGGTGCTAGGGAGGCGCAGATATTTGAGCGTAGTGATCAGGAGAGTGGTTTATCTGGAACGTTGCAGCTATTGCTGCGCGAAAGTGATTTACCAGAACTACACCCAGAGATTTTTACTAAATTAGAAGATGTGACAGAGCGGGTTAGGGTTGCGGTAGCACTGCATGTAGAAGCGGTATCTGCGACTAAATCCTTGCGTGAAAAATTAGTTTTTCGGGTTTTCCGATTAGCAGGCACGGCGCCGCTACCAGTGAAGTTTGCATTTGAGGATGATGTTTTGTGAGATTGAGCAAACCAATTTTTGGATTGATTTCTATAGGAATTGTATTGGTCTCACTATTAACAAGTTGTGAAGTGGTCTCAAATCAAGTTAGCAAAATAAAACCTAAACCGGTTGTGCTAAATTCATTTACCGGTGCACCCGGAATTAATGGTCCAGTTTTAGCTGTTAAAGTAGATGATACGAATGCCGCTCATCCGCAAATTGGTTTGGAGTATGCAGATGTAATCTATATAGAGCAAGTGGAAGCGGGTCTGACTAGATTATTAGCAATATTTTCTGCAAACATTCCGAACAATATTGGTCCGATACGGTCAGTTAGAATTGGTGATATTGAACTGCTTGCACAATATGGCAGGGTCGGTTTAGCTTATAGCGGTGCTCAATCTAAAATGCGACCAGTTATTGCCGCCGCGAATATCGCAGATCTCGGCGCGGAACACAATTCACCAACGGTTTACTTTCGCGATCCAAACCGAAGCGCTCCAACAGATATGGTTTTGAATACGGCGCCGTTGATGGCAAAAGCAAAGAACTTGGTTATCGCTAAACCGATGGGATGGACTTTTGGTAAGACACCTGAAGCTGGTGCAGCAATAACTGGAGTAAAAGTTTCATGGCCGAACGCGAACTATGGAGCGCTTTGGTCTGAAAACGAAGCGCGCTGGTTGCTCTCCCACAACGGATCACCTGATATTGCTGCAAGCGGATCACAACTTGGATCACCAACATTCGTGATTCAAATAGTAAAAATATCGCCTTCGATTTATGGCGATAAATTTGGCGGAGTTACGCCGATGAGTGAAACCGTGGGGTCTGGGCACGGATATGTGCTGAGAAACGGAAAAGTTTTTCCGGCAAATTGGAATCGATCGAGCGCCGAAGCGGGCACCAACTGGTTGCAAAGAGATGGCACTGAAATACCCTTTGCGCCAGGACAAATTTGGATTGCGTTAACTGATCAAGAACCTGAATTCAGCTATCTGACTCCGAAAACCCCGAGTGCGACACCCACAACAACAAAGTAGACTTACCCACCTAAATCTATCTATGAAGGCAGGCGCTAAAAATGGCTGAGAACATCACCGGTACTTCGCGAGTTAAACGTGGCATGGCAGAGATGCTTAAAGGCGGCGTAATTATGGATGTTGTAAACGCCGACCAAGCCAAGATCGCAGAAGATGCTGGAGCGGTAGCCGTTATGGCATTGGAACGAGTACCCGCTGATATTCGCGCCCAAGGTGGAGTTTCTAGAATGTCAGATCCCGACATGATTGAAGCAATTCAAGCCAGGGTTTCTATTCCAGTCATGGCTAAAGCTCGGATTGGTCATTTTGTTGAAGCACAGATTTTGCAGAGTATCGGAGTGGATTACATCGATGAATCAGAAGTTTTAACTCCAGCTGATTACGCAAATCATATTGATAAGTGGAATTTCACAATTCCTTTTGTTTGCGGAGCAACAAATCTTGGCGAAGCTTTACGTAGAATTAACGAAGGCGCTGCAATGATCCGTTCAAAAGGTGAAGCTGGTACTGGAGATGTTTCTAACGCGACTACTCATATGCGTGCCATCTCTGGTGAAATTCGCCGACTTTCATCGCTACGTGAAGACGAACTTTATGTAACAGCAAAAGAAATGCAAGCACCATTTGAATTAGTTAAGGAAATCGCCGCCACTGGAAAACTTCCAGTAGTTCTATTTACTGCTGGTGGAATTGCCACACCTGCTGATGCAGCGATGATGATGCAATTAGGTGCAGATGGCGTTTTTGTTGGTTCCGGAATTTTCAAATCGGGGAACCCAGAACAACGTGCCGCAGCGATTGTCAAAGCAGTTACTTTCTTCGATGATCCAAAAATAGTAGGTCAAGTTTCTCGTGGTCTAGGAGAAGCAATGGTTGGAATCAACGTTGCTGATATTCCGGTGCCACATCGATTAGCGGAGCGAGGCTGGTAAATAAGTGAAAATTGGAGTTCTTGCACTCCAAGGTGATGTAAGAGAACACGCGCGATCGTTAAGTGATTGCGGAGTTACGGCATCACTCGTGCGGCGGCCATCCGAATTAGAGCAGGTAGATGCTTTAGTTATACCTGGCGGCGAATCCACGACTATTGCTAAATTGGCCCGAACTTTTGCAATTTTTGACGAGATATCCGCTCGAATAAAAGGTGGGATGCCAACCTATGGCTCATGCGCAGGAATGATTTTGCTAGCGGATAATGTTCTAGATGCAATCGAAGGTCAAGAAACTTTTGGCGGGTTAGATGTAACAGTGCGTCGGAATGCATTTGGCCGCCAAGTGGATTCTTTTGAAAGTGATTTGATTTTCAGCGGCGCTACTCAATCTCCGGTGCGCGCAATTTTTATCCGTGCACCGTGGGTTGAAAAAGTTGGTTTAAATGTTGAAATCCTGGCCGAAGTCAGTGGCCATCCGGTAGCGGTCCGCCAAGGTTCGATTTTTGCAACATCGTTCCATCCTGAGCTAACTGGAGATAATCGGATTCATAGATATTTTGTTGATAACGTTTGTCAGCAAGCGATAGCGCAATAGGAGAGTAGATGTCCGGACATTCCAAGTGGGCAACCACTAAACATAAGAAAGCCATCATAGATTCTAGGCGTGCAAAGAATTTTGCAAAATTGATTAAGGCAATCGAAGTTGCCGCGCGCTCTGGTGGCCCAGATGTTGTTGGTAACCCAACGTTATTTGATGCTATTGCAAAAGCTAAGAAGAACTCGATGCCTTCGGACAATATTGATCGCGCCGTAAAACGAGGAGCCGGTTTAGAAGCGGGTGCTGCAACTTGGGAAACGATTATGTATGAAGGCTATGGTCCAAATGGTGTTGCGTTACTTATCGAATGTTTATCAGATAACCGGAACCGAGCTGCATCAGAAGTGCGAGTCGCAGTAACGCGTAATGGTGGAAATATGGCAGATCCTGGCTCGGTCTCTTATATGTTCAACCGTAAAGGTGTTGTCATTGTAAATAAATCACAATCTGGTAAAACTTTCTCTGAAGATTCAGTTCTGGAAATAGTCCTAGAGGCTGGTGTTGAAGAAGTTAACGATCTTGGTGAATCATTTGAAGTTGTTTCTCAACCAAGTGATTTAGTTGCTGTGAGAACAGCGCTCCAGAATGGCGGTATTGAATACGAATCAGCCGAGTCATCATTTTTACCCAGTATTTCAATTCCGTTAGATGCAGAAGCAGCTAAGAAAGTTTTTGAATTGATCGAGGCAATCGAAGATCTAGATGATGTGCAGAACGTTTATGGAAATTTTGATGTATCTGACGAAGTGATGGCGAGCCTGGGCTAACCAACCATAAGCGCACATTAGGCTCGATTCATGCGAGTGTTGGGCGTAGACCCTGGTTTAACAAGATGCGGTATCGGCATTGTTGATGGCGATAATTATCAGAACCTCGAAATGATAGATGTTGGTGTAATTCGCACTGATGTAGAAGCACCTTTGGAAGAGCGGTTATTGCAACTGGAGACTGAGTTGATTATTTGGATTAAAAAATACAAACCAGATGTAATTGCAGTGGAGCGAGTTTTTTCACAATTAAATGTTAAAACTGCAATGTCCACCGGTCAAGCCGCCGGTGTTGCGCTACTGATTGCGGCTCGAAATGGGATCCCAGTGGCAATGCATACCCCTAGTGAAGTTAAGGCTGCTGTATCGGGTTCGGGGCGAGCAGATAAGAAACAGGTAGCAGAAATGGTTAAGAAGTTGTTAAAACTGAAAACTATTCCGCAACCCGTAGACAGTACGGATGCGTTAGCGCTTGCAATTTGCCATCATTGGCGGGGTAGGGGCAACTCCCGTGTTGCGGCGGCTCTTAAGAAAGAGAAGTCTCGAATAATCGCGCTAAAGAAAGCAAAGAGTAAATGATCTCAACCTTATCTGGCCGAGTGACTGGCGTTGCGCTGAACCATGTTGTAATCGAAGTTGGCGGATTTGGAATTCAAGTACAAGTGACACCAGTTACTGCAGCTGAATGCGAGATTGGTAATAACCAGGCGCTCTTTACTTCGCTATTAGTAAGAGAAGATTCACTTACCCTTTATGGCTTTTTGGATGAAGCTTCGCGTGATTTTTTTGATTTACTTCAAACAGTCTCCGGTATCGGTCCCCGCGTGGCTCAAGCTGCTTTATCTTCGTTCGTACCTTTTGAAATGTCTAAAGCTATAGCCGAAGGGAATGCAAGCGCTTTGGAGCAGATCCCTGGCATTGGAAAAAAAGTTGCGCAGCGCTTAGTTCTGGAATTGCGCGAAAAAATGCAGAAAAAATTAATCGGCGCAGTTGGCGTTAATTCAAAAGAAATTTGGAGTGAATCTTTAAATGGCGCGCTAACCGGACTTGGATATTCGATTAAAGAAGCTGAATCTGCAATTGAAAGAGTTAAAAATGAATTGGGTCAATCTGCAAATCAGATGGATTTAAGTGAGTTATTAAAATTAGCGCTTTCGCAATCCGGAAAGCGAAAGTGAAATGACTGAGCCTGAATTTTCCATGAAACCAGAAGCCGAGAGTGAAGATTTATCATTAGAGCAGACGCTGCGTCCGCACACTCTTGCAGATTTTGTGGGACAGCAGCGAGTGAAGGACCAAATAGATTTACTGCTCCGTGCCGCAAGAGAACGTAATTCGCCAGCTGATCATATTTTATTATCTGGTCCACCAGGGCTAGGAAAAACAACGCTAGCGATGATTGTTGCTAGTGAGATGAATGCGCCAATCCGGATTACAAGTGGTCCAGCAATTCAACATGCGGGGGATTTGGCTTCCATACTTTCATCATTAGTTGAAGGAGAAATTCTTTTTCTAGACGAGATACATCGAATGGCCAGACCTGCTGAAGAGATGCTGTACATGGCTATGGAAGATTTTCGAGTTGATGTGATAGTTGGAAAGGGACCAGGCGCGACTGCTATCCCATTAACCCTGCCACACTTCACACTTGTCGGTGCTACAACTCGCGCGGGATTATTACCGGCACCGCTAAGGGATCGTTTCGGATTTACCGCTCATTTAGATTTCTACGATGATTTAGATTTAACTAATATTGTAAAACGAAGTGCTGATTTGCTTTCACTTCAAATAGCCGAAACTGCAGTATCTGAAATTGGCAAACGATCTCGTGGAACGCCGCGGATCGCTAACCGACTATTACGAAGAGTTCGTGATTTCGCGCAAGTGCATGGTGATGGAGTGGTCAATCTAGAAGATACAAATGCTGCATTAAAAATGTATGAAGTTGACCATATTGGATTAGATCGCCTTGATAAAGCGGTAATCACAGCGCTAGTTGAAAGGTTTAACGGTGGCCCAGTTGGGTTATCTACTTTGGCGATGGCAGTAGGGGAAGAGACTGAAACAATAGAGAGCGTTGCCGAACCGTTTTTAGTTAGAGCAGGTTTTATCGCTCGTTCTCCACGAGGACGAATTGCTACTGGCGCGGCTTGGAAACATTTAGGGAAAGTTCCGCCACCTTCATCGGGAAATATCAGCATTTTCGACACACCAGCCGAAGATGCCTAGACTGCGGTCTCATGTCATCAAATACTTCTGCTAAAAATGCTCCCCGCCCAGGTCGAACCATTGCCATACTGTTGGTTTCGATTGTTGCGCTATTCGCCATTGCTTTCGTGCAAGGTGCGACAGCGGTAAAACTCGGCTTAGATTTAAGAGGCGGCACAAGCGTCACTTTGCAGCCCCGAGTAGCTGCTGGCGAAAATGGAAAAGTCACGAGTGAAGCAATTGATCAAGCAGTTTCAATCATTAGGCAACGCGTTAACTCTTTGGGTGTGGCCGAGAGTGAAGTTTCATCACAGGGAAGCGGCGTTAACCGCCAAATTGTTATTTCAGTTCCAGGTGATACTGGACGCCGTGTTGTAGAGCTTGTGGGACAGACTGCAGAACTTCGTTTTCGCCAAGTTTTAGTTGAAGGTGCCGCAAACGCAACCTCATTAACTGGCGATACCGCTACAACAACTTTACCTGCTGGCGTAACGGCAGAAGCAGCTGCAAAATTTGCGAGCCTTGATTGCTCCCTCGCAACATCTCGCCAAGCCGGGGGTGGCGATGACGCTAATGCGCAGATTGTTGCTT
>CAIRHO010000069.1 GCA_903878415.1 uncultured Actinomycetes bacterium | reverse complement strand
GAATATGTCTTAGGGGAATTCTTCTGAAGTTCATTCCAAGCTTTCAGCGCGATTGGTGAACCCAGATTGGTTGCTGCATTTACATGTGGCAGAAATGCCGTGGTGAAGACAAAAATCGTAAACCAAAGAATCTTGCGCATAAAATAAGCGTAGTGGATTTAACTAAAAAGCAATTTACATTTAGTGCGAAGTTACTGGGCAAGTAAGGGTTCGAGTAATTCCAGGTACTGCCTGAACTTTTGAAAGAATAACTCGACCAAAATCTTCCATGCTTGGAGATTCAGCACGCATGATTACATCGTATGGACCAGTTACACCTTCGGCGATAGTTACTCCCGAAATTGCAGATACTGCTCTAGCAACGCTGCTGGCCTTGCCGACTTCAGTTTGAATCAAGATGTAGGCCTGTACTGACATGTTTTCATTCCTCCGTTTGGCTAATCTTCTACTTGCTGTGCGTTTCCGACCCTAGCGCATCTAGGCTATCCAAGGGAACTAGTTATTTTCAGTAAAACGAAAGTAGGCAAAAGCGCGCATGAATGAGAGTGAGATTCTCGAGCGGATCGCAGCAATATTCGCGCGCGACCGGCGCTATTCAAAAGATTTGATTCTAGGTATTGGTGATGATGGCGCGGTCATTGCTCCAACAAACGAGCCGCTAATACTTACAACGGATTGCGCTATTGAAGGGATTCATTTCAAAAGAGAGTGGTCTAGCCTCGGTGAAATCGGCGCAAAAGTAGCAGCAGCTAATCTCGCTGATGTTTACGCAATGGGAGGAGTGCCAAAGTTTCTCTTGGTTGCAGCGGCAATTCCAAAAGGTGCCAGCGATGAGATTTTTGAATTAGCTGAAGGAATTGCAGCAGAAGCAGACTTAGTTGGTGCTCAAGTAATCGGTGGCGATTTATCAAGTTCAGAGAAAATAATGATCACAATAACCGCAGTTGGTACAACGGCTAAACCGGTGAAGCGCAGTGGTGCGAAACTTGGAGATGTAGTTGTAGCTACTGGACTAACTGGTTGGTCGAAAGCTGGATTAAATTTATTGCAACGTGGTCTGACTAATTCAGATAGAGCTATTTCGCAATTTAAGAAACCTAATCCGCCATATTCAAGTGCTGAGAAACTAGCTTTGGTTGCAAATTCTATGTGCGATGTAAGCGATGGTTTGTTATCTGAGGCGAACCATATTGGTAAGGCAAGTAGCCTCACCTTAGAGGTTGATCCAGAATTAATTTCTAAACTTGCAGGATTTTCCGAGATTGCGAAATTAGGCGGAGAAATTTCATCGGACCATTGGGATTGGATTTTAAGTGGTGGCGAAGACCATCAATTCTTGGCGACAGTTCCAGCAGATTCTGACTATGAAAATCATGGGGCTTTTAAAATTGGAACCGTAAAAGCGCTCGGCAAAAATTACGTAGAATTACTTGGAAGAGAACTGCCGAAAGAAGTTGGGTATTCCCACTTCTAAATTAACGGGAGACTTTGTTCGCTTTCATGCATGAAGTGCAAACATTTTGGCGCTTTGTGTATCCACCAACGAGGGTGCGGATGCGTTGAATATTTGGATTCCAGCGGCGGCGAGTGCGTCGTTTTGAGTGCGAAACATTGTTACCAAAGCTGGGGCCCTTGCCACAGATGTCGCATGTCGATGCCACGGTATTTCTCCCTGCGTGATGTTGATTTCTTTAACCCTCAAGGTTTGAGGGGAGTTAGTGAAGCGGGGGCAAGATTAGCCTGAAGGGCGCACCTTTCGCCAATTTGCCCAAGTCGCGCCAAGTTTCAGCGGGGAAATCGCTATCTTTTCGGAGAGAATGAAGCATGGCCAACGGTATTTTGAATCTTCCGATAATTAAGGTCGTTGGCGACCGGACTGCAAAAGTTCTTATCACCCAACTTGGAATTGAAACTCTTGGAGATCTACTCCGGCATTACCCACGTAGGTATGTGGCTCGAGGTGAACTGACTGATATTCAAGGGTTGGCTGAAGGCGAAGAAGTAACGATTCTTGCAGAGATAGAAAGCGCAAAAGTGCGGAAAATTCCAGGACGCAAAGGCGGCATACTGGAAGTTATTGTTACTGATGGAAGAGCAAAACTATCACTAACATTTTTTAATCAAGCATGGCGCGAAAAGGAATTGCAATCTGGACGACAAGGTTTATTTGCGGGCAAAGTCGGATTATATAAAGGGAAGCGACAACTTTCACACCCAGATTATCAACTTATTCCCGATGGTAATGATGTTGATTCTGCGATTGGAGATTTTGCAGGTAAGTACTTACCAATGTACCCAGCCACTGCGAAGTTGCCTTCATGGAAAATTGCGCAATGCACTGCGATGGCCGTAGAAGCTTTAGAAGAGATTCCAGATTACTTACCAATAGCAATAAAAGAAAAATTAGGTTTCCCCACTCTGCATGAAGCATTTGTCCAAGTTCATAACCCCGAGTCGCCGGAAAGTGCAGAGTTAGCGCGAAAACGGTTAACTTTTGATGAGGCGCTACTTCTGCAATTATTGCTGGTTTTGCGAAGAGTTGAGTTGCATAAGCTCTTTACAGAATCTCGCAAAGTTAGATCGGGCGGTCTTCATGAAGCGTTCGATGAGCGACTGCCATTCAAGTTGACTGTGGGTCAGGTTGAAGTTTCAAAAGAAATTGAAGAAGATCTAGCAGCGCAGCATCCGATGTATCGATTATTGCAAGGTGAAGTTGGTTCCGGTAAAACAATAATCGCTTTGAGGGCAATGTTGGCAGTTATAGATTCTGGTGGCCAAGCTGCGTTATTGGCTCCGACCGAAGTTTTAGCAGCGCAGCATTTTCGCTCGTTCCATAATTTGTTGGGAGATTTAGCTAACGCTGGCCAAATCGGAGGCGATGAACGTGGCACCCAAATAGTTTTATTAACTGGATCGCAAAGTGGCGCAGCCCGAAAAGATTCCTTACAAAAAGCGCAAAACGGTGAAGCCGGAATAATAATTGGCACGCATGCACTACTAAGCGACAATGTGGAATTTAAGGATTTAGGTTTAATTGTGGTTGATGAACAACATAGATTTGGTGTTGAGCAAAGAGACGCGCTTCGCGCTAAAGCAAAAAATCCACCGCATGTCTTAGTTATGACTGCGACTCCAATTCCTAGAACAGTTGCAATGACGGTATTTGGAGATTTAGATGTGTCGACACTCCGAGAGTTACCTGCTGGAAGATCCCCAATTACAACTCACGTAATACCGGAATTAGAAAAGCCTGGTTTTATTGAGAGAGCTTGGCAGAGAATTCGCGAAGAAGTTTCAAACGGTCATCAGGTTTACATCGTGGCACCGAGAATTGCAGAGAATGACTCAACTGAAGATGCTATGAATTCACTTGGACTTAGCGCAGAAGCGCTAGCTCGTGCAAAGCGATTAAGCGGCGATGACGATGATGAAGATTTAGAAAATGATAAAAATGAAAAGTTTCCGATGGCTTCAGTCTCTGAGTTATATCCACTTTTAGGACAAGGTGCTTTGAAAGGTCTTAGAATTGCGGTTTTACACGGACGTTTGCCGGCAGAAGTTAAAGATCAAACTATGTCTGAGTTTTCCCGCGGCGAAATAGATGTACTGATTTCAACGACAGTTATTGAAGTCGGAGTGGATGTACCAAATGCAACGATGATGGTAATTATGGATGCAGACCGATTCGGAGTTTCGCAGTTACACCAATTAAGAGGTCGAGTAGGTCGCGGAAGTGCACCTGGGCTCTGTCTGCTAGTTTCGAAAGCTGCTCCGGAAAGCCCGGCGATGGCGCGTTTAAATGCAGTGGCCGCAACGTTAGATGGATTCGAATTAAGCAGAATTGATTTAGAACAACGAAGAGAAGGTGACGTGCTCGGTGCATCACAATCGGGCGTGAGGTCGCATCTACGGTTATTAAGGGTGTTGCGAGATGAAGAACTTATTGAGAGCGCACGTGAGATTGCAACTAATTTAATTGATCAAGATCCAGAGTTGTCAGCTAACCCATTGCTAAAAATTGAAGTAGAAGAATTGCAAGCGCTGGAAAGCGCAGCATTTATCGATAAACGCTAACTCTGGGAGAATAATCGAATGCGAATTATTGCGGGCATGGCAAAAGGGCGGAACCTTATTTCGCCAATTGGCGATACCAGACCAACTTCCGATCGAGCGCGCGAGGCGCTTTTCTCTTCTTTGGAATCGGAGCTTGGTGGAATTAATAATAAATATTTTTTAGATCTATATGCGGGTTCCGGCGCAGTGAGTGCAGAAGCGCTATCTAGGGGAGCAGGGCTAGTACATGCGGTTGAAAGCGAAGAGAGCGCTGTAAAAGTTGCAGAAAGTAATTTGGAATTATTCGAAAAAATAGTTGGGTCTGGAAGTTTCCAAGTATTTAATTCATCGGTTGCAAGATTTCTTAAAACTAATATTTCAATCCAATACGATGCGGTTTTCATAGATCCGCCATATGAACTAGCAAATGATTTAGTTACTAATGACTTAGAAGCGCTAATCGAGAACAAATTTTTAAAATCAACCTCAATTATTGCAGTTGAACGGGCTTCAAAAGGCAAACCATTTTTATGGCCGACCGGCCTAAGCGAATTGAAGGTAAGAAAATATGGTCACGCCGTGATTTACTATGGAATTCCCTCACAAAATGGATAAGCGCGCGATTTGTTGCTAGCGTTTTCACATGAAGCGCGCTGTCTGCCCTGGATCTTTTGACCCGATTACATATGGTCATCTGGATGTAATCGAACGCGCCAGTGGTTTATTTGACGAGGTGATCATCGCAGTTCTAGTTAATAGAACAAAGGCAAGCCTTTTCACAGTTGCAGAACGAATTGAGATGATTACTGAGGTTACGGCTAAATATAAGAATGTAAAAGTAGATTCTTGGTCTGGGTTATTGGTTGATTTCTGCATGGAGCATGAAGTATCTGCCATCGTTAAGGGACTTCGCGCCGTCAGTGACTTTGATTACGAGCTTCAAATGGCACAAATGAACTTGCAATTAAAAGAGGTTGATACTTTGTTTATGGCAACGACTCCAGCTTATTCATTTCTCTCTTCATCGCTCGTTAAAGAGATTGCAACTTACGGTGGCGATGTTTCAGCCTTAATCCCACCAAAAGTATTGACCCTAGTAAAAGCACGTTTATTGGAAAATGGTGAACATGGACGCAATTGAGAAGTTACTTTCAGCAATTACAACAGTTGAAGAAGCCCGTTCAGTTCCGCTTTCTGCATCATGTGTAGTCCATCGCGGCGAACTTCTGGAGATATTGAATGAAGTTAAAGCAGCGTTGCCTCGAGATTTAGAATCAGCGCAAGATCTATTAGCAAGTCGCGATGCAATTATTGAAGATGGTCAAGCAAGCGCCGAACAATTAATCGCACATGCACGCGAAGAGGTTTCGCGAATGGTAGAGCAGACAGCAATAGTGTCATCTGCGCGTGAACAAGCAGCGCTAATACTCGATGAAAATAAATTAGAGGCAGATGCACAGCGTGAAGAAGTCGATGCATATATCGATTCAAGGCTTGCAACTCTTGAGGTAATCTTGAATAAGACTTTGGAAGCCATTAATAGAGGAAGAGATCGTCTTGCAGGGGCGAGCGATAAAGATGTACTTTCGCAACTGCGCGACTAACTTATAAATCATGTCGATGAAAATTAATACAAATTCGCCATTTTTCTATAATGCACATGATTTGCCGCGCCGCGCTGGCGAAATGCGTGAAGCTGCGCTTGAAATTAAATTAATTGAAAATCTGGGAATTCCATTGCTATCAGTTCCGGCTGGCAGCTCGGTTTCGTTAGGGCTGAGATTGGAATCAGTTGATGAAGGTATTCTGGCAACTGGCCAAGTTCATGCAACTGGCATTGGCGAATGCACTCGATGTTTAGATCCAATTACCTTTCCGATTAATCAAATGTTCCAAGAATTATACGAATATGAAGTTAAGGGCGACCGAAAGCAGAAATCTAAGCGCGAGCAAGAAGCAGGCGATGAACTTGATATTGATGATGCTTTTTTTCTAGTGGGGGATTATCTAAATTTGGAGACACCGATTCGTGACGCGATTGTTCTGGCGCTGCCAATTAACCCGCTCTGCGATGAAGAGTGCGAGGGACTTTGTGTAACTTGCGGTGAAAAATGGGAATTGTTACCAGACGATCACGCACATGAGGTTATTGACGCTCGCTGGACTGGATTGGCAAATTGGGAGGGTTCGAACGGGGAGAGCCCGGGGGCAACCGAGAAATAGCCTCGTTTTTACAAATACCCGCCCGATAGGGGATACTTACGCCCTCGTAAAAGATTGCCGTTATAACAAGGAGAACAAAGTGCCACTACCAAAGCGAAAGATGTCCCGCTCGCGCACGCGTTCCCGTCGCAGCCAATGGAAGACAACACCAGCTGCAATTGCAACTTGCGATCAATGCCAACAACCAAAATTGCAACATACTGCTTGCCCAACGTGCGGAACTTATAACCGCCGCCAAGTTCTAGAGGTTTAACTCTGAATTCCCAATTAGCTGAAAAGCTAGGGATCTCGATAAGAGAAGATCTACTTGATCTAGCGCTTACTCACCGTTCGTTTGCCTATGAATCCGGCGGCTTGCCAACCAATGAGCGCATGGAATTTCTTGGCGATAGCGTTTTAGGTTTAGTTGTAACAGAAGCACTTTATGAAAGATTTCCCGATCTAGATGAAAGTCGATTGTCACCACTCCGATCTGGCGTAGTAAATATGAGAGCGCTCGCCCAGATTGCACGTGATTTAAAACTTGGCGAAAATTTAAAAATTGGAAAAGGCGAAGAAAATACCGGCGGCCGGGATAAGAACTCAATTTTGGCAGACGCTTTTGAGGCTCTTGTTGGTGCGATTTATTTAGACCACGGCTATGAAGTTACAACTGCAGTTGTATTACGGCTTATGGAAGGCGTAATCGCCGAGGCGCTAGAACGTGGTGCTAGCTTAGATGGTAAGACTGCGCTACAAGAATTAGCTGCAGCTGCGGGACTAAACGCGCCCGAGTATCAAGTAAGTGAATCTGGACCAGATCACGATAAAGATTTCATAGCAGTAGTTGTTGTAAACGGAAAAACTTATCCAGAGGGACATGGAAAAAGTAAACGTGAAGCTGAACAAATTGCAGCGCGCATAGCTTACGAAGAACTTTCTAGCGCAAACGAAAGTGCCTGAGTTACCAGAAGTAGAAACGGTTCGGCTTGGTTTAGAACGAAGCATTGTAGGAAAGAAAATAACTGGCATAGAAGTTTTTCACTCAAGAGCAACAAATCCAAAATCTATTGCCCCGCTCGATTCTTTGACTGGATCTAAAATTTTAAGCGTCAACAGACGTGGAAAATTTCTATGGATGCAGTTGAACCGACCCGAAGTTTTACTCGCACACCTTGGGATGAGCGGTCAGTTCCTAGTTCGGGAAAAGAGATCTGCACCAGAAAAACATTTGAGAGTGCGAATCAATTTGAACTCCAAAGATTTTGAAGTCCGGTTCATTGATCAACGAACTTTTGGCTGGCTAAGCGTGGATCAAAGTAACGCCGGAATTCCAAACTCTGCTGCTCATATTGCGCTCGATATCTTTGATCCTAATTTTAATCGCGAATCAGTTAAGAGAGATTTATTAAACCGTAAGACCGAGATTAAACGCGCTCTGTTAAATCAAGAAATCATGAGCGGAGTCGGAAACATTTATGCAGATGAATCACTTTGGCTGGCAAAAATTCATCCAGAGCGAGAGTGCTCTGGATTGACTAATGGCGAGTTGGATCGATTACTAGATTCTGCAGCTGCTGTAATGAGAGCCGCGCTGAAAGTTGGTGGCACCTCATTTGATGAGCAATATAAGAATGTAAATGGCGAGAGTGGATATTTCGACATTGAACTTTCGGCGTATGGGCAAGATGGTGAAGCATGTTCAAGGTGCGGGAGCGAAATCCGCCGAATTGCGTTCGCGAATCGGTCATCACATTTCTGCCCAAAGTGTCAGGTAAAGCGGGAGTCAAAAAGAGGAATAAAACGAAAATAGGTGAGAAACCCGACAAGCGCTCGGAAAGACCCGAACTTTGCGGGCTGGGGCGATAGGTTTTCCCCATGTATCTGAAGAGCATGACCTTGAAGGGCTTTAAGTCCTTTGCTGCTCCTACGACGCTTAGATTCGAGCGCGGCATTACCTGCGTAGTTGGACCAAACGGATCAGGGAAGAGCAACGTAGTAGACGCACTCGCTTGGGTTATGGGTGAACAAGGGGCAAAAAGTTTACGCGGTGGAAAAATGGAAGATGTTATTTTCGCAGGCACTTCCGGCAGAGCTCCACTAGGTCGCGCTGAAGTTTCTGTAACAATCGATAATACTGATGGCGCACTTCCAATTGATTACACCGAAGTAACTATTTCTCGAATTCTTTTTCGTAACGGGCAGAGCGAATATCAAATAAATGGTGAGAATGCACGCTTACTAGATATTCAGGAGCTGCTTAGCGATAGCGGTATTGGTCGCGAAATGCACGTGATAGTCGGTCAAGGCCAACTTGATGCAATTCTTACAGCGAATCCAGATGAGAGACGTGGTTTCATCGAAGAGGCCGCCGGCGTTCTTAAGCATCGAAAACGTAAAGAGAAGGCACTGCGAAAATTAGATTCAATGCAAGGAAACTTAGCTCGGATTCAAGATTTAACGGTTGAACTTCGGCGCCAACTAAAACCGCTCGGCAAGCAAGCCGAGGTTGCCAAGAAGGCCGCAACAATCCAAGCCGATGTTCGCGATGCCCGGTTACGTTTACTTGCTGACGATCTAATTGCGTTGCAATCTACAATCAATGCTGAGGTGGCAGACGAAACATCGCTACGCGCTCGTAAAACAATCGTCGATAATGATTTAGAGAGGTTGCGCAATCGCGAGATTGAAATTGATCAAATATCCGCAATTGAAAATCCAGAATTAGCTAATGCGCAAGATAATTATTACCAATTAACATCACATCGTGAAAAACTTAGAGGAACCCAAAATTTAGCTTCTGAGCGCGCCCGATTTTTGGCGGAAGAGGCGGAAGAGGCAAGATCAAGCGGACGAGACCCAGTCGCGTTGGAGCAAGAAGCTAAAGTACTTCGAGCTGAAGAAGCAATTTTAAATACTAACCTTGAAAGATCTAGAAATGAATTGCTTAGCGCGAGTAACCAACTTTCAGAATTAGAAAATTCGTTAAAAGCAGAAGAAGACGCGGTTGCCGCAGCACTCCGCGCAATTGCTGATTTACGAGAAGGAACTGCGCGTCAAGAAGGCCATATTAAGAGTTTAAATTCTCGAATTGAAAGCGGTAGCGCAGAAATTACTCGGCTTTCGCGTGCGAAAGACCAAGCGCAAGAACGAGCTGACCACGCCCAACACGAGTTCGCAACTTTAGAGAGTGAAATTGCTGGACTTGGTGCCGGCGAACTAAACCTTGATGCAAATTTTGAAAGCAGTAAAGGTGATTTAAATAAGGCTAAAAGCGAATTAGAAAGAATTACGGCTGAGTTAAATAAGGCGGAACGAGATAAGAGTGGTGCTGAAGCGAAATTAGATGCGCTAAGACAAGCAACCATGCATAGAGACGGTAGCGGAGCGCTACTAACAAACACTAAGGGAATTGAAGTTCGTGGATCACTAGCTTCATTAATTTCAATCGAGAACGGCTGGGAAAAAGGAATTGCAGCTGCGTTAGGAACGCTCTCAGATGCCATTGTTGTAGCCGACCTAAAAGGTGCTGTATCTGCGCTGGCTTATTTAAAATCTGAAAGCGCCGGTAGTGCGGATGTGCTAATTATCGGTTCGCCCGAAATCGCGATTATGCAACTTCCCGCTGGACTTACGCCGCTCGCTAACAAGGTTTCATCTTCATCACTTGGAAGAGTTTTACCAGCCCTATTAAATGGCTATGTAGCCGCCGACTCACTCGCGGAAGCCGAAGAGATTGTCGCTGCTAATGCTTCCGTAACTGCAATCACGCGTGATGGAGATATTGTTTCGCAGTCAAGAGCTCGTGGCGGTTCGACCGTCAAAAACTCTTTAATTGAAATCAACGCAATGATTTCTGATGCGGAATCCGATTTTACTAACTGCTCCCATTTGACCGATCGCTTAAAGTTTGAATTGTCTCGCTCCGAAGAAAATCTAAGAACCCTGCAAGCTAATTTCGAAGTTGCGTTAGCGAAATTAAATGAATCTGATGCCAAGATGGCTGGAATTGCAGAGCAGATGGCAGCAGCTGGTCAAGGGGTAAAGAGTGCGTTAGCTGAAATTGAAAGATTGAAAGCTGTAATTGTCGAAGCTTCAATCTCAATTGAAACTGATCGTCGCGAACTTGGAATTGCAGAGGCAAAATTCAATAACAAAGAAGAGGCGAAAGAACCTGATACCGCAGCGCTGGAATCGCTGCGCTCCCGTGTTGCTACATCTCGAGCTATGGAAGTTGAAGCTCGATTGAAACTTCGAACCGAAGAAGAGCGTGTTGCTGCAATTACTCGTCGGGCTTCTGATCTTGAAACTGCGGCTAGAAACGAACGCGAAGCAGCATCTAGAAGTATTTCTCGACGCGAGGCGCGTGCTCGTGGTGCAGTGACTGCCCAAACCATTGCAGATACGGCGTACGAAGCGTTGATTCAAATTGAAGTTTCTATTTCAAGGGCAGCAGCCGAACGCGAGCGATTAGAAAATGCAAGAAGTGCGCGTGAAGGTGAAACTCTGGCAATTCGTGGCCAAATTAGAGAATTAGCTATTGAATTAGAACAATTAACTTCAAGTGTGCACCGGGATGAAATTGCAAGAGCAGAACAACGTTTGCGAATCGAACAATTGGAAGATCGAGCAGTTGAAGAATATGGCGTAGATATATCAGTGCTTCTCTCTGAATATAACCCAGAGAAAGATGTACCCACTTTTATTGAAACAGATACTGGCGAAATAATTCAAGGTGATTTAATTCCTTACCGCAGAGATCAACAAGAGAAACGATTGGCTGGCGCAGAGCGTCAACTAGCTTTGCTTGGCCGAATTAATCCATTAGCGCTGGAGGAGTATTCAGCCTTGGAGGAACGGCTCCGTTATTTAGCCGAACAGTTAGAGGATTTGAAGAAGTCGCGTAAAGATTTGCTAGATATTATTAAAGAGGTAGATGACAAAGTTCAGGAAATTTTCTTGCTGGCATTTAGAGATACCGCCCGCGAATTTGAAATTATTTTTGCTCGATTATTCCCCGGCGGTGAAGGCCGATTAATTCTTACCAATCCAGATGACTTGTTAACTTCTGGTGTAGATGTCGAAGCCCGACCACCTGGAAAACGCATTAAGCGCCTCTCATTGCTTTCTGGTGGTGAACGTTCTTTAACTGCGGTTGCGCTATTGATAGCAATCTTTAAAGCGCGACCAAGTCCGTTCTATGTAATGGATGAAGTTGAAGCAGCACTTGATGACACAAATTTAGGTCGATTGCTCGGTGTATTGGAAGAACTTCGTGCCGCTTCGCAGTTAATTATCATCACGCACCAAAAGCGCACAATGGAAATCGGTGATGCGCTTTATGGTGTGACCATGCGAGGAGATGGCGTGTCTGAGGTTATTTCGCAACGCTTGCGCGAAGTCGAACCTGAAACCGTTTAAAGCTTGTCATGAGTTTATTTAAAAAACTTTTTGCAAAAATTTCGCGAAATGATATCTCTACGCTAGACCTGTTAGAACTTGAATCATTGTTAATTGAAGCAGACTTAGGTGCAGGTGTTGCAAAAAAAATTATCGAAAACTCAAAATCTAGAAAAAACGAAGATTTTTTGGACTCTGTTAAAAGAACTCTTTCAGAGTCGTTATCTAATAAGTCCAGAGAAATTTCGTACGATAGCGAGAAACCAACCGTAATTTTGATTGTTGGTGTTAACGGGACTGGAAAAACTACTAGCGCGGCAAAGCTTGCTAATTATTTAAAGAATGAGAATCGAAAAGTAATGATTGCCGCAGCTGATACTTTTAGAGCAGCGGCAGTTGCCCAAATTCAAACTTGGGGAGAGCGGTTAGGGATTCCGGTTGTTTTTGGAAATGATGGTGCGGATCCTGCTGCAGTTGCTTTCGATGCAGCCAAGCGATCGATAACAGAGAAATTTGATTATTTGATTATTGACACTGCTGGAAGATTGCATACAAAGGATAATTTGATGGCCGAGCTCGAAAAAGTGAAGCGAGTTGTTGAAAAAATAATTCCAGTCAATGAAGTGCTTTTCGTGTTGGACGGCACGACTGGGCAAAATGGGTTAGCCCAAGCGCAAATATTTAATGAGAGCGTTGGTGTGACTGGCTTGATTGTTACCAAATTGGATGGCAGCGCCAAGGGCGGAATCGCGATCGCGACTGAGGCGGCTTTGGATTTGCCGATCAAGTTCATTGGAACTGGCGAAACCCTCACCGATTTCGCGCGCTTTGAATCCGTGAAGTACCTGGAAGATTTAACGAGCCTGTAACAAAACCGGGCGAAGTGTCACTTTCCTGAAACGATTCCTTGCCCTTCTCCGTAATAGAAGCACGCCATCCTTAACCTATCTCAACGGTGAGAATCGTGGCCAAACCCAATATTGGGGCAAGGAATAACAGATGACCGATGTTTTATTAAATACCGGAGATACCGCTTGGGTATTAGCAAGTACCGCGCTAGTTCTATTAATGACACCTGGCTTAGCGCTTTTCTATGGTGGGATGGTTAGAGCGAAGAGCGTTTTAAATATGATGATGATGTCGATGATAACGATCGGAATCGTCAGCGTTCTCTGGGTTATTTATGGATTTAAATTAGCTTTCGGATTTGAATCAGGATCACAATGGTACGGATCATTTTCACTTTCCGGACTAGGAAGCGCAGTAAATGAATTAACAAACAATGGTGGAATTTATCCGGTTCCATTATTGGCATTTGCAGCATTCCAATTGATGTTCGCGATTATTACGCCAGCGCTAATATCTGGCGCGATAGCAGATCGAACCAAATTTAGCGCTTGGACAATTTTTGTTGCGGTTTGGGTTTCGGTGGTCTATTTCCCAGTAGCTCATTGGGTTTTTGCTTTTGGAAATAAAGTTGGCGACACTGTAACTGGTGTTGGATTCTTGGCAGCTAAAGGTATTGAAGATTTTGCTGGTGGAACTGCAGTACATATTAATGCAGGAGCAGCCGGTTTGGCGCTAAGTTTAATTCTTGGCCGCCGAGTTGGCTGGCGAAAAGAAGCAATGCGGCCACATTCACTGCCGGTTGTACTTTTAGGAGCGGGCTTACTTTGGTTTGGCTGGTTTGGATTCAATGCAGGATCTGCTCTTGGTGCAAATGGAATTGCGGCGTTGGCGCTTATGAATACTCAAGTTGCCACAGCAGCAGCGCTATTAGGTTGGATAGTTGTTGAAAAATTAAGAGATGGGCATCCAACTAGTTTGGGTGTGGCTTCAGGAGCAATCGCTGGATTAGTTGCAATTACACCTGCTTGCGCATTCGTTGCCCCTTGGGCGGCAGTACTTATCGGATTTATTGCTGGTTTGCTCTGTTCGCTAGCGGTCGGATTGAAATATAAATTTGGTTTCGATGACTCACTCGATGTGGTCGGTGTGCATTTAGTTGGCGGGCTTTGGGGTTGCATCTCAATTGGATTCTTCGGATCTAGCGCTGTAAATAGTTTAGGTATAGATGGACTCCTCTACGGTGGCGGTAGCACGCTACTTGGGAAGCAGGCTTTCGGAGCCTTTATGGTTATGGCATATTCATTCGTGGTCACGCTAATCCTTGGATATATCATTGATAAAACCATTGGCTTCCGAGTTAAACCAGAATCAGAAATTGCTGGAATTGACCTCAGCGAACTTTCTGAATCTGCATATGAAATGGCACCATCATCAAGGGTAGGCTTTTCACTATGAAACTTATTACTGCAATTCTTAAACCATCTAAGTTAGATGATGTTAAAAACGCTCTGCAAGTATTTGGAATTACGGGGATGACCGTTTCGGAAGCGAGCGGTTTTGGCAGACAACGGGGACATACCGAGGTATATCGTGGTGCCGAATACACAGTTAACTTAGTTCCAAAAATTAGGTTAGAAGTTTTAGTGAATTCATCAGATGTCGAAGCAGTCATTGCTGTAATCGTCAATGCAGCAGCAACTGGGTCTATCGGCGATGGAAAAGTTTGGGCGACTCCCGTTGAACATGTAGTGAGGGTAAGAACTGGCGAACAAGGCCCTGAAGCAATCTGAGAAATAGCCGAATTTGGACGCGGGATAGTAGCTCGACTGAAATAGTAGGATTCGCGCTATGTTCGATTCACTGACTGGGAAGTTTGCTAGCGCATTCTCTGCCTTACGTAATCGAGGGCGCATTGGATCGGGCGATATCGATGAGATGTGCGGTGAAATTCGCAAAGCACTTCTAGATGCGGACGTAGCCCTTGCAGTAGCCGAATCTTTTGTAGCCAAAGTTAACGAGCGGGCTCAAGCAGCGCTCCCTGAACTAAGACAGAGCACCAACCAATCGCAGGCAATTTTTGCCATTGTAAATGAAGAGCTCATTTCAATTCTCGGTGGTACTGCCCGAAGAATTCGGTTGGCTAAAAACCCACCAACTGTAATTATGTTGGCGGGATTACAAGGTTCTGGAAAAACAACGCTCGCTGGAAAGTTGGCGCATTATTTCAAATCCCAAGGAGATACCCCGTTACTTGTTGCTGCAGATTTGCAGCGTCCAAATGCGGTAAACCAATTGTCTGTTGTAGCAACAAATGCGAAAGTTCCAGTTTTCGCACCTGAAGTTGGCAATGGAGTTGGGGATCCAATCAAGGTCGCTCGCGATGGTGTTGCGTTCGCCCGGGAGAAATTTCATAACATTGTAATTGTGGATACTGCTGGCCGACTTGGCGTTGATATTGAATTAATGAACGAGGCTAAGGCAATTCGAGATGCGATTAATCCCGATGAAATTATTTTCGTCGTTGACTCAATGATTGGTCAAGATGCGGTAAGGACAGCGCAGGCATTCTTAGATGGCGTTGGTTTTGATGGTGTTGCATTAACTAAATTAGATGGCGATGCAAAAGGTGGCGCTGCGCTTTCAATTGCACAGTTAACTGCGCGGCCAATTATGTTTGTATCTACGGGAGAAAAATTGCAAGATTTCGATCTCTTTTATCCCGATCGGATGGCTTCTCGAATATTAGGAATGGGAGATATTCAATCTTTAGCTGAACAAGCGAAAAGGGCATTTGATGGCGATACAGCAGCGAAATTGGAAGCAAAATTTGCAGAAGGTGATGATTTCACTCTAGAAGATTTCTTAGAACAAATGCAAGCGATGAAAAAAATGGGCTCAATGTCTAAATTGCTGGGAATGTTGCCTGGGGCGAATTCTGGCGCCATGAAAAAACAATTGGAAAATTTTGATGAAGGCGAAATTGTAAGAACCCAAGCAATTGTGCAATCAATGACACCAACTGAACGTCGCGAGCCAAAAATTCTCAATGGATCGCGAAGATTGCGAATTGCTAATGGAAGTGGTCGGAGCGTTAAAGAAGTGAATTCATTGGTTGATAGATTTAGTGCAGCTCAGAAAATGATGAAAACAATGCGAAACGGCGGATCAATTCCTGGCCTGCCAGCTGGAATGGCTAATTCAATCTCAGCGCAACAATCCGCTGGTCTTCGAAAACCTCTGTCAAAAAATTTGCCAAAAAATTTGCCAAATAATTTGCCAAATAAGAAGAAATCACGCTCCGGAAACCCGGCGAAACGGGCTCAGGAGTAGGGCTATCGGCCAGTTTGGGCTTTCCCGCGCTTGATGGCAAGATTAGCCACCTGTACGAGAGCCCTCTACCTCTCGTCGGATTAAATAAACCTAGAACTACTTTGCTCGCTCGAATACCCACTCGAGTTGAACTCTGCTGGTTCGATTACTTTCAAGGAGAAACCCCTAGTGGGCGTAAAAATTAGATTGATGCGTTTCGGAAAGATTCGCACACCGCACTACCGAATTGTTGTTTCAGATTCACGTAAAGCTAGAAATGGTCTATCGATTGAAGAGATCGGTCGATACTCACCAGGACAAGAACCTTCTTTCATTGAAGTTAAATCTGAGCGAGCACAGTATTGGTTAACAGTCGGCGCACTTCCAACACCTGCTGTGGAGGCAATTTTAAAAGTTACAGGTGACTGGCAGAAATTTAAGGGTTTACCAGGTAGCGAAGGAACGCTAAAAGTTGCAGCAGCTAAACCACATAAGCGTGAAGCTTATGAAGCTGCAGTTAAGAAAGCTATGGATGAGCCAAAAGATGGCGCAACCACAATGAAAAAGCGCGCCGCTGAAAAATTAGCAGCGAAGAACGCACCAGCCGAAGTTGTTGCAGAAACTCCAGCCGAAGTTGTTGCAGAAGCGCCAGCCGAAGTTGTTGCAGAAACTCCAGCCGAAGTTGTTGCAGAAACTCCAGCCGAAGTTGTTGCAGAAACTCCAGCGGAGTAACGATGATTGATGAAGCTCTAGAACATCTTGTAAAAGGTATCGTTGATAATCCTGAAGAGGTTGTTATCTCCGAAAAAGATCATCGCCGCGGTACAACTCTTGAAGTTCGAGTACACCCGGAAGATATTGGCAAAGTAATCGGCAGAAATGGTCGTACTGCGAAAGCGCTACGGACAGTTGTTTCAGCGATTGCTGGCCGAAGTGTTCGCGTTGATCTCATCGAGGCCGACGAGGCTAGATAACCATGCTCCTTGTCGTCGGCCGAATTGGTCGTGCGCATGGAATTCGTGGCGAAGCCACAATCGAAGTTCGAACAGATGATCCTGATTCAAGGCTCGCGGTAGGTGCAATTTTGCAGACAGAGCCTTCAAAAAAGGGACCGCTCACTATTACTTCTGGCCGGGTTCATAACGGCACACTTTTACTTTCCTTTGCTGGCGTACCTGACCGAACTGCGGTCGAAAAGCTTCGCGACGTTTTGCTAATAGCAGATGTTGATGTTGCTAGTGAATCTGATGGCGATGATAGCTTTCATATTTCTCAAATTATCGGATGCGAAGTATTCCTAGAAAATGGCCGCAAAGTTGGCGTCGTGAAAGATGTTTTGAGTTCAGTGGGGCAGGACACTTTGGTGATACTTGCTGATGGGGTAGAGAAGTTAATTCCATTTGTGGATGCGATCGTGCCAGAGGTTGATATTGAGAATAAGCGGATAGTTGTTACACCGCCAGAAGGTTTATTATGAAAATATCAGCAATCACAATTTTCCCTGAGTATTTTGCGCCACTTGAATTATCTTTGATTGGCAAGGCTAAAGAGAGTGGTTTAATCGATTTCGCAATTCTTAATTTACGCGACTTTACCGACGATAACCATCACACCGTAGACGACACCCCTTATGGTGGCGGAGCCGGAATGGTGATGAAAGCTGAGGTTTGGGGCGATGCTATTGATTCAGTATTGCCAACATCGCAAACTATCTCTGATTTAATAATTCTTACACCGGCCGGCAAGAAATTCAGCCAAAAAATGGCGACCGAATTCGCTAGATCCGAGCATTTAATTTTCGCGTGTGGGCGATATGAAGGCATCGATTCTCGAGTTACAACTTTTTATCAGAGCCAGCCAAAAGTGCGAGTTCATGAAGTTTCAATCGGGGATTATGTATTAAACGGTGGGGAAGTAGCCGCGTTAGCTATTACTGAAGCGGTCGTTCGGTTGATTCCTGGCGTCATTGGAAACCCAGAATCTTTAATTGAAGAATCACATAACGAAGCTGGCTTAGTCGAGTATCCAACTTTCACTAAGCCACCGGAATGGCGTGGCTTGCAGGTTCCGGAGGTATTGACCTCTGGAAATCACGGCGCAATTGCAAAGTGGCGCTTAGAACAAGCAGAGATCAGAAGCCAAAACGCCAGAGGCGATTAAAAGTAGCCCTTTAACCTACGGTACCGTAACCTACGCTAGCGTAAGTTAACGGAGGAAAAGATGACTGCAATTGATCCAGCAATTCAATCTCGGCTCATCCGCGACCTAGAACCAATCGTTGGCAAAGAATTAGATCGACACCTTGCCGTTCAAAAAGATTGGTATCCGCACGAGTATGTGCCTTGGAGCGAAGGCAAGAATTTTCCTGGCCCATTGAATGGCGATGCGTGGGAAGCTAAAGATTCTAAATTGACTGCAATTGCACAGGACTCTTTAGTCTTAAATTTATTAACTGAAGATAATTTACCGAGCTATCACACTGAAATTGCACTATCTATGGGTCGTGATGGCGCATGGGGAACTTGGATCAATCGATGGACTGCAGAAGAAAATCGGCACGGCATTGTGTTGCGCGATTATTTAATGGCCACCCGAGGTGTTGATCCTGTTGAACTCGAAGACCTTCGAATGGCACATATGCAAATCGGTTTTGAAACTTCTTACGATAACGACATGTTGCATACCGTTGCTTATGTTAGTTTTCAGGAGCTAGCGACTCGAATTTCCCACCGTAATACCGGAAAGATTTCAGATGATCCAATTTGCGAGCAGATGTTGACTCGGGTCTCCTTAGATGAGAATTTACATATGCTCTTTTATCGAAATTTACTTGGTGCAGCGCTAGATATGGAGCCAAATGCATCAATGCGGGCTATCGCTGATGTGGTAACTGACTTTAAAATGCCTGGCCACGAACTTCCAGGCTTTGGACGTAAATCAGTGCAGATTGCGCTAGCTGGAATTTACGATTTACCGCAACACCTTGACGATGTAATTGCACCAGTTTTACGAGCCTGGAATATTTATGACCGAAGTGACTTATCTGGAGATGGTTTAAAAGCACGCGATGAAATCGTAGATTTCTTAGCCAGTGCTAAAAAGGAATCAAACCGCTTTGAAGAGAGACGTGATGCTCACTTTGAGCGGTTAATTGCTCGCGGACAGAACCCAATTCGAATTTAAGGCAGATTCACAGTTTCATAGGCGGGGAATAATCTCGACACGCCGAAGGTTGGTATGACAGAGAGAGTACATCTGTGGGAGTGTCCGCCCCGTACCCCCTTTAAGGGGTTAAGTAGATTTTTGATGATTTGCGAGAATGAAGGCGAGGTGAGAGATCCATGGCAACCGATTACGACACCCCGAGAAAAACCGATGAAGAACTTCACGAAGAATCCCTTGAGGAACTTAAAGCTCGTCGTTCTGATGCTCAATCGGGACAAGTAGATATTGACGAAGAAGAAGCTGCCGAGAATCTTGAACTTCCTGGCGCTGATTTATCCGGTGAAGAATTAGCAGTACGAGTTGTGCCAAAGCAGACTGATGAATTTACCTGTTCTCGTTGTTTCTTAGTGCAGCACCATTCCCAACTCGCTCGCGGTGAAGGTGCTAAATCAATCTGTCAGGATTGCGCTTAACTCATTATATTTCTTGGTCGATAATAAAATGTATGGCGTTGGGTCTTTAGGGTCTGCAATCTCAATTTTGACTCCGGTATGAACCCAAAATCTTAATTCTAAATGCGCAGCTGGATCACAATTCACTCCGCTAATTAATCGCATTTCCGTTTTACCTAACGGCGTCACTTTAATTATGTGTTCTCTGGAAATCTTAAAATTCCCACTTGTTAATTGGTCGGGGGTAACTTTGTTCTCGAGGGTGCTCATAATCCAAGCCAAAATCAAAATTAAAGAAGTTATTGATAGCGATAATTGGGTTGGATTATTTCCAAAAGCGGCCCAGATAGCGATATTAATCGAACCGATAATGAAAACCATAAAGAACCAAAGCCCTATGCTCCAACGGATTTTTTCGCTAAATAAGATTTTGACACCGCCTGAAATTGGAGCGCTCATGGGTAGGAAGGTACTTGATTGCTGGAGTAATCTTCTGGCATGAGTCGAGTTGCGAGCACAATTCCGCCGGCGGGTGCGCAAGTACCAGAGCGCCATCCTAAAGCGCCGCCACCTGGTTCGATTATTCCATCGCACTTTGGTCACTGTTTTGGTTGCGGAGATTTACATCCAACTGGATTGCATCTTGTTGCAACGGCTGGCGAGCAGATGGATCTAACTGCAACTTTTACCGTTACTGAAAACCATCAAGGTGCTCCTGGTCTGGCTCACGGTGGATTGCTTTCGCTAGCTTTTGACGAGGCGCTCGGGAAATTAATGTGGTTAATAAGAGCTCCAGCTGTTACAGCTCGGTTAGAAACTGATTTTCTAAGGCCAGTGCCAATGGGGAGCATTTTACATATAAGTGCGCGCATTACCGGACAAGTTAACCGGAAAGTTTACGCAACCGCAGAAGGCAGATTGAATTCAACCGATGGTCCAATTGCAGTTACCGCAGCATCTCTATATGTTGTCGTTCCTATGAACCACTTTCTAAATAATGCACCAAAAGAATATTTAGATCACGTAGCAAAACATCCAGAGTTATTAGCTTTCGTTGATCCAGATTTCGAGATTAATCCATGAAATTACTAATAACTCGTTTGGATAAAGATTTACCACTACCTAAATATGCAAAAGGTGGCGATGCCGGCGCTGACATTTATGCTCGAATTGATTTTGAATTAGCACCTGGCGCCCGTGCTTTAATCCCAACTGGCATTGCAATTGCGTTGCCTGATGGTTATGTCGCATTAGTACATCCAAGATCCGGTTTGGCAATTAAATCCGGAATATCTATGGTTAATACGCCAGGGACTGTTGACGCGGGATATCGCGGTGAATTACAAGTAATTCTGATTAACCATGATTTACACGAAACTTTCCATGGTAAACGCGGCGATCGAATTGCTCAATTAGTAATTCAGAAAGTTGAACGGGCAGAATTTGTGGAGGTTGATGGATTGCCAGGTTCTGGTCGCGGCGATGGTGGCTTCGGATCTACAGGTAAATCTTGAGCGAGAACCATGAAGAGAAAGCGAAAATTCTCGCGGCTCTAGGTGGCGTAAAAGGGTTAATTGATTCCGGAATTCCCGCACTAGTTTTCTTAATAGCATTTAACATTTCTCATAATTTATCGCTCTCTGCTACTTACGCATTGGCGCTTTCAGCTGCAATTACAATTTTTCGATTGGCTAGACGTGAGACCATCCAAAATGCGCTTTCAGGGGTAATTGGAGTTGGAATTTGTTTCTGGTTCTCAAGAAGCACTGGCAAAGCTGAAGATTTTTACTTACCTGGCTTAATTACAAACTTGGTTTACGGCATTGTTTACACGTTATCAATATTGGTCGGATGGCCGATTATCGGTGTTGTGCTCGGTCCAATTTTTGGTGAGAACTTTATTTGGCGTAAACACCCAGAGCGAAAGAAAATGTACGCACAAGCGAGTTGGCTCTGGGTCGGGCTGTTCGTTTCTCGTTTAATTGTGCAATATCCGTTATATCGAGCCGGCAATGTAAATTTGCTTGGAACTGCGCGACTAATTATGGGTTATCCACTTTTCTTCGCAACAGGTTGGACAACTTGGTTAATTATTAAGAATGGTCCAAAACTTAAATTGTAACGAAGCAATCTTTCAATTTAGATTCCGCTTCAGCCGTTGCAACAAATATCAATTCATCTCCAGATGCAAAGAGTTCATGCGGCTGTGGGGTTATTACTTGACCATCACGCACAATTGCAGCCAGAGTTGAGCCAACTGGTAGTTCTACTTCGCTTACGGTTTTACCGCAGCACTTTGAATTATCCGGAAGTGTTATCTCTACAAGATTAGCTTTACCAGCTCGCAGCGAGAACAAACGGACAACATCTCCGACGCTTACAGCTTCCTCGACAAGAGCAGCGATAATTCTTGGCGTTGATACTGCGACATCTACGCCCCAAGAAGAATCAAAGAGCCATTCATTTTTTGGATGTTTGATTCTTGCTACAACTCGCGGAACTCCATATTCAGTTTTAGCTAATAAGGAGGCAACTAAATTGACCTTGTCATCTCCAGTTGCTGCAACAAGTACTTGGCATGAATCCAATCTAGCTTTATCTAAAGATGTGATTTCGCAGGCATCAGCAAGGAGCCATTCAGCTTCTGGGACGCTCTCCATTTTTAGCGCCTTTGGGTCCTTATCTATTAATAATATTTGATGTCCATTACTAATAAGTTCGCGAGCAATCGCACGACCAACATTGCCAGCTCCAGCTATCGCAACTCTCATGCGGACACCGGTGATTTAGATAGTGCTACTTCAGTTGTTGAAACATCTTTCTCAGCAACCATGACATGTACTAGGTCGCCTTCTTGTAAGACAGTATGTTCATTTGGAATCATTCCTTCACCAAGTCGAGTCAGAAATGCAACTCTGGAAGGCGTAACACTCTCTATAAGTGAAATTGGGTTTCCGAACCAATCTTTATGGATATGCATTTCACAGAGTTTTACAACGCCAGATGCATCACGCCATTCTGACCTGGAACCATCGGGGCTAAGCCTTCGCAAAATTTGATCGGTCGTCCACAAAACAGTTGCAACTGTAGGGATACCAAGGCGTTGGTAAATTTCAGCTCGGCCGGGATCATAAATTCTTGCAACTACATTTGAAATTCCATAAGTCTCTCGTGCAACTCTTGCTGCAATAATGTTGGAATTGTCGCCATTTGAAACAGCTGCAAAAGCTTCTGCTCTCTCGATTCCGGCATCAATTAAAGTGTCGCGATCGAATCCAACACCGGCAACAGTTTGGCCCTTGAAATCTGCGCCGAGTCGGCGAAATGCTTCGCGATCTTGATCAATAACTGCGACGGTATGGCCAGCTAATTCCAATTCCTTAGCCAGAGTTGAACCAACTCGACCGCATCCCATAATCACAACATGCACAAAGGAGAACTTACACCTTTAACGGCGCGAGTATGACATTTACGCGCACGAAGCCATAGGGTCGCCATGTGAACGTGGGAGATCGAATAACAGTTACCGTTGGCGGAATTGCCCACGGCGGACATTGCGTTGCGAGGCATGATGGCCGAGTTATTTTTCTCCGGTATGCAATTCCTGGTGAAGAAGTAATCGCAGAAATTACTGATGTAACTTCAAAATTTGCACGTGGCCTAGCAATAGAAATACTTAAGGCTTCACCTGACAGAGTTAGCGCACCTTGCAATTTAGCAAGACCAGGTGGTTGCGGTGGGTGCGACTTCCAACATATAGAGATCTCGGCCCAGCGAAAATTAAAAAGTCAGATTGTAAAAGAACAATTTAGCAGAGTGGCTAAAATGGAAGTCGATGTGGAAGTTATCGGAGTAGATCCTGCAAATGGTTTGGGATGGCGAACTCGAATGGATTTCACAGTAAATCCAGAACGGAAAGTCGCGCTTTATGGCGCTCGGAGTCATAACTTAATTCCAATATCGAAATGTTTGATTGCGGATGAACGCATGGATTTGGATTCAATTAATCAAACTAAGTTGCCAGTTGGCGCAAAAGTAGAAGTTGCAATTTCTCAGACTGGAAAGCAATTTGTTGCGATTGAAGGCAGAGAAAATTTTGATCTGATTGACGAGCAAGTTCTTAATAAGAATTTTTCAATATCTCCAACTTCATTTTGGCAGAGCCATATCCAAGCCCCAGAAGTATTGACCAATAGTGTTCTAGGCTATTTAGGAGTCCGCGCTGGTGATCATGTCTTTGATTTATACGGCGGGGTCGGTTTATTTACGGCAGCACTTGCAACGCAAGTGACTGATACCGGACGGGTTACTTTAATTGAATTGGATGCTGGAGCGATTATTGATGCGAAGCGAATTTTCGCAGAAGATCAAATTGTTGAAATTGTAGAAGGAAAAGTTGAACGATCTCTTTCAAAGTTTAAAAGGGCTGATTTAATTTTGTTGGATCCACCTAGGTCAGGGGCTGGGAAAGATGTAGTTAACGCTATGGCCAAACTTGAACCGCGGGCAATTGTTTATGTTTCTTGTGATCCTGCATCGCTAGCTCGCGATGCAACTTACTTAGTTGAATTGGGATATAAATTAGATGGGATACAAAGTTTTGATCTTTTCCCGATGACTCAACATATTGAATGTGTGGCGCGCTTCCTTAAAATCGCCTAGAAAAGCGAGGCAGCCCACCTTGGCCGCCACTTAAATTGAGCCATTAATGCGTGGCTCGATAGGATTACACCATGAGCCAAGATTCATTTAAATCAAAGAGCACGCTTGATGTGGCTGGCAAGCAGTTCCAGATCTTTGATATTAAAAAGCTTGCCGGTGCCGCGACTCTTCCTTTTAGCTTAAAAATTCTCTTAGAGAACTTGCTCCGTACCGAAGATGGCGCCAACATCACCGCTTCGCAGATTTCAGCGTTAGCCAATTGGAACCCTGATTCCGAACCAGATACTGAAATTCAATTCACGCCAGCCCGTGTAATCATGCAAGATTTCACTGGAGTGCCTTGCATAGTTGACCTAGCAACAATGCGGGAAGCGATCGTGGATTTAGGTGGCGACCCAGCAAAAGTAAACCCATTAGCGCCAGCAGAATTAGTAATTGATCACTCAGTCATTGCGGATGTATTCGGAACCAAAGATTCATTCTCACAAAATACCGATATTGAATATGAACGGAACCAAGAGCGTTACCGGTTCTTGCGTTGGGGGCAGAGCGCATTTGATGAATTTAAAGTTGTGCCACCAGGAACTGGAATTGTGCACCAGGTTAATATTGAATATTTAGCGCGAGTAGTGATGGTTCGCGAAGTAGCAGGTGAAATACGAGCCTATCCAGATACGGTTGTTGGCACAGATTCACATACAACAATGGTTAATGGCTTGGGAGTATTGGGTTGGGGAGTAGGCGGCATTGAAGCTGAAGCCGCGCTGCTCGGACAACCAGTTTCTATGTTGATTCCAAGAGTGGTTGGTTTCAAATTAAGTGGTTCATTACCAACCGGAACAACTGCAACAGATTTAGATTTAACAATTACCGAAATGCTACGAAAACATGGCGTCGTCGGAAAATTCGTGGAATTTTATGGCCCAGGCGTCACTGCTCTACCTATGGCAAATAGAGCAACCATCGGAAATATGTCGCCAGAATATGGTTCAACTTGTGCAATTTTCCCAATAGATGAAGAGACGCTCCGATATTTGAAACTCACTGGGCGACAACAGAATGAAATTGCGCTAGTAGAGGCATATGCAAAGCGTCAAGGTATTTGGCATGATCCAAGCCTCACTCCAAGATTCTCGGAAAGTTTAGAATTGGATTTAGGAGTTGTTGTACCTTCGATTGCTGGACCAAAACGTCCACAAGATCGAGTTTCATTAACTGATGCCAAAAGCTCATTTGGAAAAAGTTTGCCTAGTTATTTATCTGATAAGACCAATCAAAAACCGGTCGCTTTTAAACGTAATGGTAAAGAAAGTGCAATTTCAAATGGTGCGGTAGTAATAGCGTCGATTACTTCTTGTACAAACACTTCAAATCCAAGCGTAATGATTGGCGCTGGTTTGTTGGCAAAAAAAGCAGTAGAAAAAGGACTATCTAGTAAACCGTGGGTAAAAACCACGTTAGCGCCAGGTTCTAAAGTTGTCACTGATTACTATGACAAATCTGGTTTAACGGAGTATCTAGAAAAATTGGGTTTTAATCTAGTTGGGTATGGTTGTGTAACTTGTATCGGCAATTCTGGCCCGCTACCAATAGAAATTAGTAAAGTTATTAATGATAATGATTTAGCAGTTACTGCCGTTCTATCTGGAAATCGAAATTTTGAAGGCAGAATCAGTCCTGATGTAAAAATGAATTATCTTGCGTCACCACCACTTGTTGTTGCATACGCTCTAGCGGGAACAATGGATCATAATTTTGATACGGATCCACTTGGGCAAGATTCAAACGGGAATCCAGTGTTTTTAAAAGATATTTGGCCAACCCCTTCGGAAATTCAAGCAGTTATTGATTCCTCAATTTCAAGCGATATGTTTACTAAAGATTATGCGAGCGTATTTGAAGGTGATCATCGCTGGCAGTCATTATCAACACCAACTGGAAAAGTATTCGAATGGGATGCGGAATCTACATATGTTCGCAAGCCGCCTTACTTTGATGGCATGCCACGAAACCCAAAGCCAGTTACTGATATTTCTGGCGCAAGAGTTCTAGCGATTTTAGGGGATTCTGTAACAACCGATCACATTTCTCCGGCCGGAAATATTAAAGCGGATTCACCTGCTGGAAAGTATTTAGCAGCTCATGGTGTTGATCGCAGAGATTTCAACTCTTATGGTTCGCGCCGCGGTAACCATGAAGTTATGATTCGCGGAACTTTTGCGAATATCCGATTGAAAAATTTACTTCTTGACGGCGTTGAAGGTGGGTTCACCCGTAATTTCTTAAATAACGGTGAACCAGAAAGTATTTTTGACGCATCTACCGCTTACCAAAACGCTGGCGTGCCACTAGTTATCTTGGCAGGTAAAGAGTATGGATCTGGATCTTCCCGAGACTGGGCTGCAAAGGGTACGGCGCTATTAGGTGTTCGTGCTGTCGTCGCAGAATCTTTTGAGCGAATTCACCGATCTAATTTGATTGGAATGGGTGTATTGCCATTGCAGTTCCATGACGGTGAAAACGCTACTTCGCTCGGACTAACTGGCACAGAAGAATTTGTAATCTCTGGAATCATGGAACTCAATGAGGGTAAGACGCCTACCCAAGTAAGAGTCACGGCCGATGGCAAGAGCTTTACCGCAAAGGTACGTATCGACACCCCAGGCGAAGCGGATTACTTCCGCCATGGCGGAATTATGCAATATGTATTGCGATCTTTGTTATGACTTTACTTTCGCAGATAAATTCACCGGAAGATTTGTTGAAATTAAATATCGCGCAACTTGGCGAACTATCAAGCGAAATCCGCGACTTCTTAATTGAAAAAGTCTCGAAGAGCGGTGGCCACCTTGGCCCAAACTTAGGAGTTGTTGAGTTAACGGTCGCACTGCATCGGGTATTTAAATCGCCTAAAGATGTAATTCTTTTCGATACTGGACATCAATCTTATGTACATAAAATGCTCACCGGACGTATCGCTGGTTTTGAAAATTTACGACAACGCGGCGGTATTGCTGGATATCCAAATCGGAGCGAGAGCGAGCATGATGTTATAGAGAATTCTCATGCTTCAACAGCGCTTTCTTGGGCGGATGGTATTGCCCGCGGTTTTGCCATTAAAGGTGAGCAAGATCGAACAGTTGTCGCAGTCGTCGGGGATGGCGCGCTAACTGGTGGCATGTCATGGGAAGCGCTAAATAATATCGCCGCATCGAAAGATTTGAAATTAGTAATTGTGGTTAATGATAACGCTCGTTCCTATTCGCCAACTATTGGTGGTTTAGCGGCGCATTTATTAACGCTCCGAACAACTCAAGGTTATGAAAAATTTTTAGATTGGGGTAAAGGTGTACTAGAAAAAACACCTGTAGTTGGACATCCAATTTACGAAACTTTGCACGGAATGAAAAAAGGAATTAAAGATATCGTTGCACCTCAAGGAATGTTTGAAGATTTGGGACTTAAATACTTAGGGCCAATAGATGGCCACGATATTGCAGCCCTTGAAAGCACTTTGGAGAGAGCAAAGAAGTTTTCCGCTCCAGTAATTGTTCATGTGATTACTGAGAAAGGTCGTGGTCACGGACCAGCAGTTAACGATGAAGCGGAGAAATTTCATGCCGTAGGAATTGTTGATCCGGAAACTGGTACACCACTTGCCAAGTCTGCAACTTCTTGGACAAGTGTCTTCTCTGCGGCTTTGGTAGAGCTAGGTCGCGAACGTAAAGACATTGTTGCAATCACTGCTGCGATGTTGGGACCTACCGGTTTAGATGCATTCCAGAATGAATTTTCGGAACGAACTATTGATGTCGGAATTGCGGAGCAACATGCGACAACTGCCGCGGCCGGAATGGCATTTGCTGGATTACATCCAGTAGTTGCAGTTTATTCAACTTTTTTAAACCGCGCATTTGATCAATTGCTTTTAGATGTAGCGCTACATAAAGCTGGCGTCACTTTTGTATTGGATCGTTCTGGAATTACTGGCGATGATGGGCCGTCGCATAACGGAATGTGGGATTTAGCTTTAACGGGAATTGTGCCAACTCTCTGTGTTGCGGCACCACGAGATGGCGCTCGGTTACGAGAAACTTTACGTGAAGCGATGGATATTTCAGATAGACCAACTTTGCTCCGTTTTCCGAAAGGAGCGGTTCAACAAGATATCCCAGCTTTTGAACGCCGTGATGGCATTGATGTTTTATATCGCGGTGAGAGCGCTGATGTATTGCTAATTAGTGTTGGCGCAATGGCTCAAGTTGCAGTTGATGCGGCTGGCCAGGCTTACCGCGAAGGCGTTGGGGTAACTGTGATTGATCCGCGTTGGGTAAAACCGTTGCCTACATCTTTAGTAACAATGGCACAACGGTATAAGAGCGTTGTTGTAATCGAAGATGGCATTAAGCATGGCGGAATTGGCAGCACTATTTCAGAGATGTTCCGAGAGATAAATTTGAATATTCCAATACATTCAATCGGCGTGCCGTTGCAATTTTTTGAACATGGTAAAAGAAATCAGATTTTAGAAGAAATTGGAATTACTGTAAAAACCATAACTAGATCTTTGGTTGAATGGAATAGTTCTTTGGATGAAGGAGAAGAGAGTGGCTTGAAGGCTAAGCCAATGAAGCAACTCCGGGCGGATGAAAGTGCTTCCCAGTAACTGATTCGCTTACTCCTTCGCGATCTAGATAAGGCAAGATTCCGCCAAGATGCATTGGCCAACCAGCGCCAAGCAACATACATAAATCTATTTCAGCAGCAGAAGAAACAACGCCTTCATCAAGCATCATGCGTGCTTCTTCGGCTAGCGCATTAAGTGCTCGCAGTTTTACCTCTTCTGACGTTGAAGGTTGGTTTCCCTTTTCAATCAGTGCAAGCGCTGCAGGGTTTGCCGCGAAAGTTCCATCATCATTTTTAATATAGAAAGTTTTTACATTTTCTCTTACTAAGCGTTGCATCGTAGGAGAGATTCGATAGCGCGGTCCTAAATTGGCATTCAAGGTCTCTGCAACATGCAGAGCTACACCTGGACCAACTAATCCAAGAAGTTGGAACGGCGACATCGGGAAACCCAGCGATTTCATTGCGTTATCCGCAACATCTGGGGGAGTGCCTTCATCCATGGCATCGGTCACTTCACCCATGAAACGAGTTAGTAGGCGATTAACCACAAATCCTGGGGCATCTTTACAGATGATCATTGTTTTCTTTAATTCTTTGCCAACGCTAATGGCGGTTGCGGTAGTTGCATCGTCGGTAGTAGTTGTCCGAGCGACTTCGAGTAAGGGCATAATCGCTACTGGATTAAAAAAGTGAAAACCAATAACTCGCTCTGGGTTCTTTAGTCCGATTGTCATCTTCTCGACCGATAGAGATGAAGTATTTGTGGCAAGGACACATTCAGGAGTAACAATTGTTTCGAGTTTTTTAAACAACTCCTGTTTAAGCGAGAGTTCTTCAAATATTGCTTCAATTACAAAATCTGCGTTTGCGAAAACATTTTGATCAATCGAGCCGGTAACTAATAGTGCAAGCCGTCTAGCTGATTCCGCGCTCATTCGCTTCTTTGAAACCAACTTCTCAAGTTCGGCATGAACCCAAGCAACGCCTTTAGTTACGCGATCTTGATCTAAATCAGTCATGACAATTGGTACTTTCAAATTTCGAACCATCACTAGAGCGAGTTGCGATGCCATTAAACCAGCACCAACAACGCCAATTTTTGCGACTTTTCGAGCTAACGCCGGTTTAGGAGCTCCTTCTACTTTTTTACGTTTCTTCTGCATTAAATTGAATGCATATAACGAAGCGCGGAGCGGGTTGCTCATAGTTAGGTCAGCGAGTGCTTGGTCCTCAGCATCAAAACCTTCACCCAAGGAGTTACTTCTTGCTGCGGCAATTAATTCAAGTGCACGAGCAGGTGCTGCAATATCTGCGCCACCGTATTTCTTCGCTACTGCGGCTTTTCCAGTTGCAATTGCGTTCGTCCAAGCTGCGTCGTCTTTGCTGAAATCTTTACGCTCAATCTTAACTTTTCCAGAGATGATATTTGCTGCAAATCCAATTGATTTCTCAAGGAAATCAGCTGGTTCATAAACCGCATCCGCCACACCTAGGGTCAGCGCATCTTTAGCTTTCATCATGGTGTTGTTATTTAATGAGTTTAAAATTATTACTTGAATTGCATTCTCTGGACCAATTAGTTTTGGCAATATTGTTGCGCCGCCCCAACCTGGAACTAGTCCTAGAAAACATTCTGGAAGCGCAGTAAATGCAGTTGATGCCACAGTCCGATACTTACAGTGCAAACCAACTTCTAAACCGCCACCTAGAGCTAACCCATTTATAAATGCAAAAGTGGGTTTGTTGCTCTCGGCAAGTCTACGAAATACATCGTGACCAAGTTTGCCAATTGCAAGAGATTGAGAACGCTCTTGCAGAAAGACCAATCCAGTTAAATCTACGCCGGCAGCGAAAATAAAAGGTTTGCCGGTGATAGCGATTGCAACTGAGGTGCTTTCCTCAGCAAGAGTGATTGCTTCATTAAGTGCCATAAGAGATTTCGGACCAAAAGTATTTGGTCGGTTATGATCTTGACCATTGTCTAAAGTTATTAGAGATAACGTTCCTTTGGCACCAAAAGCACTTAAATCGATTTCTCGTACCAGAGCGTTAGTTATTACTTCTTCACGAGCACCTTCTGGAAGTTTGATCTCGCTCATAATAATTATTTACCTCCATTAAAGTTTGGATTTTCCCAAATAACTGTGCCACCCATGCCGAGACCGATGCACATAGTTGTTATTCCATATTGCACTTCTGGGCGCTCTTTGAAACCCTCAGCTAAATTCAACATTAAGCGAACTCCCGATGATGCGAGAGGATGACCAACAGCAATTGCGCCACCGTAAATATTTACTCGAGAATCATCATCTGCAATACCGAAATGATCTAAGAATGCAATTACTTGAATTGCAAAAGCTTCATTAACTTCAAAGAGGCCGATATCTTCAATTTTTAAGCCAGCTTTAGCGAGCGCTTTAATAGTTGCGGGGACTGGTCCATATCCCATTACCTCTGGTTCAACACCAGCGAAAGCAAATGAAACCAATTTTGCCTTAACTGTTAAACCTAATTCCTTAGCTTTTGATTCACTTGCAAGTAGGGCAGCGGTCGCACCGTCATTTAAACCAGCGGCGTTGCCAGCGGTAACTCTGCCGGCAGCTCGGAATGGTGTTTTTAAAGCAGCAAGAGCTTCCAGAGTTGTGCCAGGTCGTGGTGGTTCATCAACTGTTGCTACGCCCCAACCAAGTTCTGCACTTCGAGTTGCCATTGGAATTAAATTTGGTTGGATTTTTCCAGCAGCGTAAGCAGCGGCAGTTTTAAATTGAGAATTAAGTGCATACTTATCAGCACGGTCTTTTGTTAAATGCGGAAATCGATCATGTAATCGTTCTGCAGTATTTCCCATACTTAACGCATCACCATCAACAATCTTCTCCGCCAAATATCTAGGGTTTGGATCGATACCTTCGCCCATTGGGTGGTTGCCCATATGTTCAACACCGCCAGCAATTGCTAAATCATAAAGTCCCATCGCAATTGCACCGGAAATTGTTGTAACAGCAGTCATCGCGCCAGCGCACCAACGATCAATGGAATATCCAGGTACCGTATTTGGAAGACCAGCGAGGAGGGCAGCACTTCGTCCAATGTTCATTCCTTGATCGCCAGATTGCGTTGCGGCAGCGATGGCGACTTCATCGATTGAATTTGTTGGGACAGAGGGGTTGCGTTCTAGCAAACCACGAATGCAACGAACCATTAAGTCATCGGCTCGAGTACCTGCGTATAAACTTCCAGCTTTTCCAAATGGAGTTCGCACGGCATCGACTAGCACGACGGTGTTAAGTGAATTTGGCGTATTTGCCATCTCATCCTCTTCTCAGCAGTTGCCCCTAGGTTACCTGTCGGTAACCTAAAAGTGAATGTGGCGAGGTGTGAGGTTAAGCAGGTATTACGGCTTTTATTGGTTTTACATAGAGCGGAATTACCACGCCAAGATAGGCGACCCAGAAGCAGAGCTGTAGCCAAGAAGTAGTGGTATCAAAGCCGATCGTGCCAGCAAGCAAAGCTCCCGGAATCGAATCGGTTGAAATCCAATTAGTTAAATTCCAAGCAAATGCATCTGGACCAGGAAGAAGACCAAATTCCTGTAACTCATGGATTCCATACGAAAGAACGCCACCCGCTACAACTATTAAAGCAACGCCAGTAACCAAGAAGAATTTCCCGAGATCTAATTTTATTGATTGCTTGTAAATCAAAAATCCAAGAGCAATTGCGACCGCTAATCCTGCGACTAGACCAATTGTTGGAGCGCTATCGCTCGAAACAGTTTTGAAATTCGAATAAACAAAGAGCGCAGTCTCTAAACCTTCTCGAGCGACTGCGAAAAAAGCAGCGCCTGCTATAGCGAATGCACCTACGGCTTGGGCTTGATCAATCTTGTCCTGAAGTTCGCCGCGGAGATTTCGTGCGCTTCGTTTCATCCAAAAAACCATCCAAGTTACCATCGCCACTGCAACCAATGAAGTCGTGCCGGCAAAAAGTTCCTCACCGCGAGGTGTTAGTTCATTTGATGTAAACGAGAGAAATGCGCCAAATCCAAAACTGCCGATTAGGGCCACGCTTACTCCACTCCAAAGCGGCCAGAGCTGGTTACGGCGGTTGGTACGGATTAAGTAAGCAACCAAAATACCAATTATCAGCGAGCCTTCCAGGCCTTCGCGGAGTGCTATTAAGAAGGTGCTTAACATGGCTCCAGCCTATAAGTGGGGAGTGGAATTACGCAACTTAAGTGTTGCGTAATTGCAATCACGTTTCAGACTCAGATGAGGGCTCTTTTAGCTCGACTGGCTCAGGCAGCTCCAATGGTTGATCGTTTGTTAGCCCCGCTGCAACAAGTTCGGCAGTTAATTCTGCCTGCCAAATCCGCGCACCAAAGCTAACCATCCGTTCTGAGATACGAGCGCTATCACCAATTAAAGCGGTATCGCTCTGGCTTAACCAAGCAATCCTTCGGATTATCTCTGGTGAAATTAAATTTTCAGTTGGAATCGCCAATTCAATTCCCAAATTGGCAACCGCAAATCGCGCATGCGAAAGCCGTGCAAATGCAAGTGGAAATTTATCCCGCCATACTTTTACTGGTGGCATTGCATCGGTAAAAGATTTACTTTCAGGTAATTCAGATTCCAATAAATGTTGCGCTCGCTCAACTGCGCCAAACCAATCTGGAATAAAACGCTTCTGTTCTTCACTTCGGAGTCGATTAGAAATTATCGGAATTTTCTGGAAATCTTCCAACGAATTTGGTTTCGCGATTGCGACCTCCACGATTAGAGCATCATTTAAAACTTTACCCGGCGCTAAGTCAATATCTTTTGCGATGCGATCGCGTTCAAACCAAAGTTCGCGAATTATTGCAAGATCTCTGCGGTTCTTAACTTTATGCATTCCAGAAGTTCGGCGCCAAGGATCTTTACGGGGAGGTGGTGGCGGCGCAGCGAGTATTGCTGCAAAATCTGCTTTCGCCCAATTTAATTTTCCTTGCTCATTAAGTAAATTTTCAATCGCGTCTCGTAAATCAAGTAACACTTCTACATCAAGTGCGGCATAGTTAAGCCACTCTGGATGTAAGGGCCGGTATGACCAATCAACAGCGCTATGTTCTTTTGCTAACGTTAAATCTAAGAGCGCTTCTGTAAGCGGCCCTAATCCAACTCGCTCACAACCTGCCAATCTGCCGCCTAATTCAGTATCAAATAAGTGTTTTGGCTCTAAGCCAAATTCACGTAAGCATGACAAGTCCTGCGTACTTGCGTGAATTACCCATTCGACTTCAGATAGTGCAACATTTAGATCTTTAATTAATGATTTTGCAATATCGGAACTGGCGAATGAAATCGGATCTATTAAATGGAGCCCACCGTTCCGACGTTTTATTTGGATTAGATATGCACGTTGGCTATAGCGATATCCAGAAGCTCGTTCGGCATCGATTGCGATTGGCCCTGAGCCAGAGATTATTTCGGCAACAGCATCTGCTAATGCAGCATCAGTGGAAATTATCCGTGGCGTGCCACCAAAAGGCTTCAGTAAAGGTTTAGCCATTAGCGACGATTTTGCCCGAGTGAGCTAACACCTTCCGGAAGTGGTGAGAGCCCTGATGTAACAGCTAATAGTTCCATCCAAGCTTTTGCATGCAACATCAATTGTGATGCTTCGGTTGGAGTCCATGATGCTCGAATTTCAATTTCGGAGTCATCATCTGTTCCAACAAGTTGACCAAAAGATTTACTGGCAACCCGAGTTACGGTTCCACTCGGCGCACGAAATTCTGCACCAGCTTTTGAGAGCGATTCTAAGAACCAGGACCAACCAACTTCAGCGAGCATCGGGTCACTTGCCATCTCGGAATCAATTGCAGCGCGTACAAATGTTACGCATCTAAAATTTCCATCCCATGCATCTTCGCCATCTGGATTCAGTAGCAGTACAAATCGACCGGTAGCAACATCATCATTTTCATCTAAAGCCACATCACCAACAACTGCATAAGCTCGTGGCGCTAATTTTTGCGGGGCTGGAACCTCTTCTAATTCAATCTCTGAACGAGGCACAAAGGTTTCCATTTGCAGCACAAAGTCATCAAAATACTTATCGTATTTAGTGAATTTCACTGGTTGACTCATTAGATAAGGGTAAAAGTAGTTGGCTACCATTTAAGGGAGGCGCGAGCGGTAGCCTACGTCGTTATGGGATCGCTATTAGCTTTGGTTTCAAGTGTGCTCTGGGGCACTGCTGATTTTATCGGCGGCAATCTTTCGAAGCGATTTAAATCAATTGCAGTTACTGGCGTATCACAATCAATTGGCTTGCTTTTTGGAGTGACAATAGTTTTGATATCCGGATCTTATGTAGCGCCAACACTTGATTGGAATGGATATTTCTTACCCGGAATTGTTGCGGGTATCGCAGGCTTCTTAGGGTTAACTTCTTTTTATGCCGGGTTAGCAACAGGACGCATGGGAGTTGTATCGCCAATTAGTTCCCTTGGCGCACTCTTGCCATTCACGGTTGCGCTAATTGGAGGCGAGCGGCCATTACGGTTGCAATTACTTGGGATGGTAATTGCTTTAATTGGGGGATTTTGCGCAAGCGGACCAGAACTTAATAATGGCTTACCAGTAAAACCACTTCTTTTTGCGTTAGGTGCAACATTTGGTTTTGGTATTGCGTTAACTTTTATGGCAAAAGGTTCTGAACAGAGTCCACTTCTTACTATGACAATGATGCGGGTAACTTCAGTTTCAATTTGTCTATTGATTGCACTCCGATATCGGCAAATAGGTGGGTTTAAATTAAAAGATTTACCGATGCTAGCTTTCATAGGTTTCGCCGATTTCTTAGCAAATTACTTATTGGGAATTGCTACTACAAAAGGCTTAGTTTCAATCGCTATGGTTCTTGGATCACTTTTTCCAATTGTGACTTCAATATTAGCTTTTAAGTTTCTGCACGAGCGGTTACATAAAGTGCAATATTTAGGAATTCTCTTTGCGATTGTTGGAGTAGCGATGATTTCGCTAGCTAATTGATTCGCTTAAATAATTGATATTTTTCTGCACCAGTTGAAGTTTCGCTAATTAGCGAGAAATCTTTAATCAGGCTATCTAAATCGATTTGGTTTTCGCCCTCTGAAACATTCGCTCTAGTAATTGAGATTTCATCAATCCAGGGGAGCGCGGCCTTTAAAAAATTGGGTCCACCTTCGATCAAAACTTTTTTGCCAATTTCAGCTTGGCATTTTTTTATAGCCACTTCCGGCGAGATGTTCCACAAATTGAGCATGGGGTTGGCAGCAACCATTACTGGGACTGTGGAACTCCTTGAAATCACCACAAGTGGAATCGGAGTTTTGCCATATGGTTCGTTCCGAGCGGTTTCGCCGCCTATCAGGATGACATCAAATTCTTTCCGCATCGCATGAAAGCGATCGCGATCGGTTCTGGAACTTAAGCCTTTAGAACCGCCATTTAGCGTGGTTGAGCCATCGATTCCGATAACTAGATTGGCTCGAACTAATTGCTTCACGACCCCATGATAGATATTCAATTCATGTCAGTGGTCGGCCATACCCTTTTGACATGATCATTGATTGCAACACCTGCACCGCGCGAGATTTCGCTTGTCATGATTGCGTCATCTCTGTTCTATTAAATCCACTCCCAAATCGCCACCAAGAGCTCTCCGAGCCTGAAAGTTCTGCACTTGCACTCCTTTCCTCACGTGGACTGGTGCCGCCGCTACGTTTTGGTGGTAACTCACAGGCTATTTGACGCTCCCGGCTTGAGCTTGAAGGCTCGACCTCGTTAGCCTCTTTTGGTGAGAACATTGATGGCGGCTCGAATTTGGGTATGGCTCATTAGCGGAGCCATGATTTTAGCTTTCGTTCCGAATGCAAATGCCGCGAATCTTAAAGATGTTCAGGCAAAGGTCGAAGCTCTACAGGAAGAAGCAGCAATGGCTGCTGAAGGAGCCCAAGCTGCAAAAGTTGAATTAGGTAAATTAAATAAAACTTTAAAGTCGGTACAAGCTAAAGCTGCTACCCAACAAGGCAATGTAAGCGAACTACAAAAATCCCTTAGTTCGATTGCTATCGCCCAATATAAATCTGGTGGATTAAGCCAAAGCCTAGAGCTACTATTTTCTTCAGATCCAACTCTCTTCTTATCTTCAGCAGGTTCGCTAGATGCAATTACGCGAAAGAAATCAATTCAGCTTAGAAATTTTACCGCCGCGACCCAACGTCTTACTGCAACCACTCTTACGGTCAACGACAAGTTAGCTTTAGTAAAAGCAACCCAGGCACGGTTAACCGCTCAAATGAATGCGGCGCAAAGCAAATTAGCCCAAGCTGAAGAATTGTTGGCGAAATTAGAGAAAGCGGACCGGGAAAGAATTTTGGCAGCTCAACTCGCTTCTGAAGATGCCGATCAAAAGAGTTCACTTATAGATGCCGAAAGTGCAAATAAAATTTCCGGTCGCGCTGGAATTGCGCTTCGTTTTGCGCTAAAACAAATCGGCGATAAATATGTTTTTGGTGCCGCCGGCCCAATTAAATGGGATTGCTCTGGTTTAACTATGAGAGCATTTCAAGCAGCGGGAGTTTCGTTGCCGCACTCGTCGCGCGCGCAAGCACATTATGGAAAATCAGTTGCCCGAAATAAATTACTACCTGGAGATTTAGTATTTTTTGGTAAGCCGATATCTCACGTTGGAATTTATCTTGGCGGTGGGAAAATGGTGCATGCTCCTAGACCTGGTTCTCGGGTAAAAGTTGTTAGCTTCGGATCTAGCTTGGGATCAAAACGATTTGCAGGAGCCATCCGTTTATAACAATCAGAAAGTTCTCCTAATAACCAATGACTTTGGACCGCGAGCTGGCGGTATTGAAACTTTCATCATTGGATTATTAGAGCGGATTCCAAAAGGTCAAACAATTGTTTACACATCAAATCAAGGCGATACCGAAGAATATGATGCTTACTGGCTCCGCGAGTACGGCGTAAAAGTTATTAGAGACCGCATGAAGGTCTTGTTGCCAACTCCGCGAGTAAATAGCGCTGCAAAACGAATTTTGCAGAGCGAGAAGATTGAAAGGGTCTGGTTTGGCAGCGCAGCACCACTTGCAGCTATGTCGCCCATCCTAAGAAAAGCCGGGGCTAAAAATATTGTCGCAATGACTCAGGGGCACGAAGTTTGGTGGGCCAAAATTTACCCTTTCAAATGGATTATAAAATTTATTGCCAAGAATGTGGATTCTTTAACTTATTTAACTGGCTACACCGGTGATGCAGTCGCTAAGGCGCTGGGCATCGAATCGAAAAATAAACTTGTGAAAATTTTGCCAGGAATCGATATTTTGCATTTTATTCCAAGCGAACGAGACCAATCGCTAGCAACTGAAATTGGAATTCACGGCCGCCAAACAATAGTTTCTGTCGGGCGGTTAGTGCATCGAAAAGGTCAAGATCGTTTAATCGAAGCGCTACCTAAAATTCTAGAAAAAGTACCTAACGCTGCTCTTCTACTTGTTGGCACTGGACCATATAAAAAAGAAATTGAAGCATTAGTTTTGAAACATAAAATGAGTAGTCATGTATTTTTTGCAGGTCGAATTCAGCATGAGGATTTACCTAAATATTTTGCGCTAGGAGATCTTTTTGCAATGCCGGCTCGTAATCGTTTAGGTGGTTTGGAAGTTGAAGGCTTAGGAATTGTTTATTTGGAGGCAAGCGCCTGCGGTATCCCAACAATTGTGGGTAATTCTGGCGGCGCACCTGAAGCTTTGATCGAAGGCAAGACCGGGTTTTTAGTGGATGGAAATAGCGTTGATGAAATTGCAGATGCAGCCATTCGAATTCTGACAAATCCAACACTGCAGAAAGAGATGGGCAGCTATGGAAACCGTTGGGTAAATGACGAATGGAACTGGGATATTTGGTCAGATAGATTTAATAAAATTCTATTTAAGTAAGCCTTTTTTGCGAGCAATATTTATCGCTTGCATCCGATTATTAACTTCAAATTTCCGATAAATCGCCGAAATATGTGTCTTAATCGTTGACTCGCTGACAAAGAGATTTAACGCCATCTCCGTAACGGTTTCGCCTAGCGGCAATAGTTCCAAAACTTCAATTTCGCGTCCAGTCAATCCGTGACGTTCTTTCTTAACCGCAAGTACATCTGACAATCTTCGAGTAGTGAAGGAAAGTGGAGCTTTTGCTGAATGATAAATCGCAGCTATTACTTCACTTGTTGGGGATATTTTTTCTACAAAAGCGCTTGCTCCGGCATCAAGTGAAGCCACAATATATTCGGGCATATCTGACATAGTTAAAACTACAATTCCAATTTTCTTAGAATTACTACGTGCCCAACGGATTATGTCTAAACCACTTCCATCTGGAAGGTGTAAGTCAATTACTATTACATCTGGATTGTGGTGAGCAATTTGTGCAAATGCTTCCTTCTTCGAAGCTGCTTCGCCAATAACTTTAACTTTAGGGTCTTGCATTAATGCACGTTTCAAACCTTCTCTAACCAGGGCGTGATCATCAATTACTAGGACTTGAATCATTAGCTACACGGAATTAAAAGGATGTATGTAACGCCGTGGCTTGAATCAATTTTCTCTATTCTCGCACCAATATCTAGAGCTCGCTTTGCAATACTTGGTATACCAAAATGGGCTGATTTCTGAGATGCGCCGCCCTTTCCATTATCAGCCAGCACGATTTCGCAATCTGAATCTATGATCCGCCAATTGATTGAAAAAATAGTAGCGCTGGAATGGGCAATGCAATTATTTGCAATCTCCATTATTAATTTATTCATATGTGTAGCAATATTAGGGGGAAAATAGGGGATTGCATCTTGCATTTGGAGTTCGATATTTGAATTAGAGAATCTCTCTCGAATTATCTCGTTAAAGTTATTTTTTTCATTTAAGAGTGCTAGCACTTCATTTCGTAACGCAGCTGTTATTCGCGAACTCTCAATACGTATCTCTCTTAGTTGGTTTCTAATCTCTTGATCTAGAAGAGGGTTTCCAATTATT
>CAIRHO010000068.1 GCA_903878415.1 uncultured Actinomycetes bacterium | reverse complement strand
TTAAACTCTTCGAAAATAACTTCATCCATTCTTGAACCGGTATCGACAAGGGCAGTTGCAAGAATAGTTAGCGATCCACCATCTTCAATATTTCGCGCAGCACCAAAGAATTTCTTAGGTGGATACAAAGCAGCAGAATCCACACCACCGGAAAGAATTCTTCCACTAGCAGGTGCAGCAATGTTGTATGCACGTCCCAAACGAGTTATTGAATCAAGCAGCACAACTACGTCATGACCTAATTCAACTAAGCGTTTTGCGCGCTCAATTGCAAGCTCTGCAACTGTGGTGTGATCTTCAGCAGGACGATCGAAAGTTGAAGAAATTACTTCACCTTTTACAGAACGTTGCATGTCTGTAACTTCTTCTGGGCGCTCATCTACGAGAACAACCATTAAGTGAACTTCAGGATTATTTTTTGTAATCGCATTTGCGATTGCTTGAAGCACCATTGTCTTTCCTGCTTTAGGAGGGGAAACAATTAATCCGCGTTGACCTTTTCCGATTGGAGCAATCAGATCGATAACACGTGTGGTCAAAATATTTGGTTCTGTTTCTAAACGTAAACGATCTTGTGGGTAAAGCGGGACTAATTTGTTGAATTCAATACGATCCTTAGCTTCGTCAGGTTCCATTCCATTAATGGTGTCCAAACGAAGTAGTGCATTAAATTTCTCACGACGTTCGCCCTCACGTGGTTCACGAACGGCTCCTGTTACAACATCTCCTTTACGAAGTCCGTATCGACGAACTTGTTGCATAGAGACATAGACATCATTTGGACTTGGAAGGTATCCGCTTGTGCGAATAAATGAGAAGTTGTCGAGAATATCTACTAAGCCACCGACAGGAACTAATACATCATCTTCAGAAATAACTGCCTCGCGCTCTTCACGTGGAGGGCGGTTGCGATCACGGTTGCGATCACGATCTCTATGACGGTCCCGTCCACGATCACCGCGGTCATTACGGTCACTGCGATTGTCACGATCACCGCGGTTGTCGCGGTTGTCGCGGTTGTCGCGATCCCCTCTGTTGTCGCGGTTATCACGGTTATCTTCGCGGTTCTCACTAGAACTTTCATTCCCAGAATTAGAGTTGTCAGATTTTTCAGCCGAACTTTCTTTATCCGCTGAACGTTCTTTGCGTGCAGGTTTTGCAGATGCCGCACGATTAGCTGCTTGCAAATCACTAATAGCGGTAACAAGAGCAGCTTTTGGCATCTTCACAGCGCCATCAATTCCAAGTTGGACACCTACTTTGCGCAGCTCGGGAAGGAGCATCGCGCTTAAATCGCTCGCGGGTTTACGCGCGCGGGTTGAAGTTTCAGTCACATTTCCTCATTCAGTTTATTTGGCTTATTAAATAAGCTCAGTTGGATTATTAATCGCTTTGAATATTCTTAACAGAAGTTTCAAGTTTTTCCGGTTTTAACTTAAAACTTGGATAGGTAAGAATTTTAAGCGAAGGTGATTTTTATTGCTTACTCGGGGCAATCCCGGCCGAGTAAGAAAAGCATAGCACCCAACCAAGAGGGGGGTTACTGCTAATTAGGGCTATATATATGGGCGCCAACCCGGCTAATTCCTAAAATCTGAGTGGCAAATGAACTGCCTCCGGCACGGGCGATCTCTTGCGCATCAGTGACCGAGCCAGTATGTAATGCCAAGACAGTAGGTCCTGCACCTGAAATAAAAGCAGCAACTCCTGCGCTTCGTAATTTTTGCACAAGCGCAAAAGATTTTGGCATTGCTGATTTACGAAACTCTTGATGGATTAAATCTTGCGTGGCCTCATAAAGAAATTCTGGTTTATTACTTAAAGCCTCAACCATTAAAGCGCTGCGAGCAATATTTGCCGTCGCATCCTTATATAAAACTTCATCAGGCAACATTTTGCGCGCACTCGAAGTTGCAACTGCACTTTCTGGAATGAATGCCACAGCATTAATTCGATGATTTACCGTAATAGGAGTTGCGCGACCAACTCCACCTTCAAGCCATGCAATAGTCGCACCACCGTATAGAACTGCAGCAACATTGTCGGGATGACCTTCCATCTCTGTTGCGATCGCAAGCAAATCTTGATCTGTTAAGCGCTCTTGTCCTGAGATTACTAATGCTCTAGCTAAATAAAGTCCACCGACAATTGCACTTGAAGAGGAACCTAATCCACGTCCATGAGGAATTGCATTTAATGCACGTACTGATAATCCCCGAGGCTTTCCACCCATATGATCGAACGCGCGATTCATCGCTTTAATAACTAAATTCTTATCATCTTTTCGGATCTCTTCAGCGCCTTCGCCAGCAACTTGAATATCAAGACCCGCTTCATCCGAAACTTGCGCCGCATATCCATCATAAATTTCGAGAGCTAAACCTAAAGAATCAAAACCGGCTCCTAAGTTGGCACTACTTGCTGGCGTGCGAATTGTTACTGGTGTCGCGCGAAAAGTTGGTTTGCTTTGCATTATGCCAACTCAAGAACTTCGGCTGCTTTTGCAACATTTACTGGAATAACAATTGGTGCTGGTGCACCATCAAGTGCCCACTGAACATCTTTAAGTCCATTACCGGTAACTGTAATCACGATTCTTTTACCTTTAGGTAATTGCCCTGCAGCTTTCGCTTTTATTAAACCAGCAAGGCCAGCGGCTGAAGATGGTTCGCAGAAAATTCCTTCACGTCCAGCTATCAAACGATATGCCGACAAGATTTCTTGATCAGAAACAGCTCCAATCCGTCCACCAGAATCATCACGTGCAGCAACAGCTTGCT
>CAIRHO010000067.1 GCA_903878415.1 uncultured Actinomycetes bacterium | reverse complement strand
TCTTATTATCACAACTTAGCAAACACTCAACCTTGAGTTGAAACTTTGCCGCTCTTGATTTCAGAAATTGCGCGAGTCACCTTTGATTTTGTGGCGGCGGTCACGGGATTTAGATAAGTCAGAGTTAAGCCGGAATTCTTAAAATTGTAAGTTCTACCGTAAATTGAATTCTCATCATCCACAATATCGAGAATTGATCCGCCAGAAATCGATAGCGCCATCACATCAGCTATCGCTCGATCAATTCGTTTGTCTAGCGTTACTAATATTTCTTTATTAGCTGCAGGCAACTTTAAAAAATATTGATCTGGGGATTGTGCAATTAACCAAACTTTCCCATTCTTCTTACTATTTACTTTAGCTACTAAATCCAATACTTGACCATCAATTATCCGTGTTGAATAAATTAAATCTACGCCATTTTTTATCGCATTATTTAAATCAACTGGAGAGTCTATAAATGGAACTGAAATTGCTCTAACTTTCTTGTTACCATAAATTGCACCAAGTCTAAAACTATTAAATAAAATCTTTTGCGGATCGCTATCATCGCTAATAAATGCAACTTTTAAAGTTTTGCTTGAAGAGGCTGCAACTACTCCAGCTAAGAAAGCCTCTTCCTGTTCTGCAAAGACTAAACAAGATACATTCAATGCCCCAACTGATTTGCTATTTACTAAGGCGTATTGAATATCTGGAAAATCTTTTGAAATTTTATCGATAGCTGTCGCATAATCTGCACCAATGGCAATAATTAAGTTATATCCAGCCTTAGCTAAGAATTTCAATCGAGCAATTCGGTCTGCTGTGGTTCCGTCTGTAGGAATAACGCGAATATACGAATCAGAGATTTTGTACTTTTTCTGAACAGCTCGAACTGCGCTCACAACTGCATCATTAAATGAATTATCGCCAACTCCGCCAACTTCGAGAGCAATTGCGATTTTTACTGGCGTAGGCGCGCTAGTTGCGCTGTTAACTTTTGCTGGAATCGCAATTGAAAAGAATAGAGTCAATGAAATTAGGGCTCGGAGCGCGGGCGATCTCATCCTATTAAAACGCTTCGCTAGATCGGTATACGCCCCATACAGCTCGCAGCGCATCACAGATTTCTCCAACTGTTGCTCCGACTTTTATTGCCGCTTTTAGCGCGGGCATTACATTCTCAGTACTGCCAGCAACCTTTGATATCTCTGCCAGCGCAGAGATCACTTGATTATTGTTTCGTTGCGCTCGATGCTCTGCCAACCGTACCCGCTGTTCATTACCGACTTTTGGATCCAACTTATGAAGTATTGGTGCAACATCATTTGCAGTAATAAAATCATTTACTCCAACAACTATTCGCTCTCGCTTATCTATTTCCTGAGAGATTTTATATGCACTATTTTCAATTTCGCGTTTTTGGAATCCGTTCTCAATTGCAGTTACTGCCCCACCCATTACTTCAATCTTTTCGATAAGTTTTTCAATCTCTTTAACAAGATCTGCCGTTAAATTCTCAACAACATATGAACCGGCAAATGGATCTACAACTTTTGTAATATCAGTTTCATTGGCAATTACTTGCTGGGTTCGCAACGCAAGACGGGCAGCTTTATCACTAGGAAGGGCCAGAGCTTCATCAAAAGAATTTGTATGTAGCGATTGAGTGCCACCTAAAGTTGCAGCTAAAGCTTGTATTGTTACTCGAACCAAATTCAATTCTGGTTGCTGTGCTGTTAATTGCACCCCTGCGGTTTGAGTGTGAAACCGCAATTGCATTGATTTCTCAGATTTAGCGCCAAATTTCTCTTTCATAATTCGAGCCCATACTTGGCGAGCAGCTCGAAATTTCGCCACTTCTTCGATGAGTGTTGTACGTGACACAAAGAAAAATGAGAGCCGAGGTGCAAAATCATCTACATCTAACCCTGAGGCGACCGCAGCTTTTACATACGCAATAGCATCGCTCAAAGTAAAAGCGATCTCTTGTACAGGCGTAGCTCCGGCCTCACCAATGTGATAACCCGAAATTGAAATTGTGTTCCATTTTGGCAATTCTTTTTGGCAATAACTGAATATGTCAGTAATCAATCGAAGTGATGGATTCGGTGGAAAAATGTAAGTGCCGCGCGCAATATATTCTTTCAAAACATCATTTTGAATTGTGCCTTGTAGGTCCGCTCCTGAGATCCCACGTTCTTCCGCAACTAGTTGGTACATGAGCAATAAAATTGCAGCTGGTGCATTTATTGTCATTGACGTTGAAATTTTATCTAGCGGTAGACCGTCGAATAGCCGACGCATGTCGGAGAGTGAATCGATGGCTACACCAACTTTGCCAACTTCATCTAACGCTAATGGTGCATCTGAATCCATGCCCATCTGTGTTGGTAAATCAAATGCAACCGATAATCCACCAGTTCCGGCAGCCACTAATTCTTTATAGCGCTTATTTGATTCATCTGCGCTACCAAAGCCAGCGTATTGACGCATCGTCCACGCTTTATCTTTATACATGGTTTCATAAATGCCGCGAGTATATGGATACGTTCCCGCAGTTTCACTTGGAATATTTCGTGGTGAATCTGAGAATGGGATTTCTGACTCTGATTTAAACTCTTTATTTGGCACGCGGAACTACTCCCATTGCGTCATAAACTTTATTCATAGTTTCGGAAGCCACAACTTCTGCTTTTTCGCTACCAGTCTTGAGCAATTTCATGAGTCCGGCTTCATCTTCTAATAATTCCAGAGCTCGCTTTCTAACCGGAGTGAAGTATTCAGTAACTACTTCAGCTACCGCACCTTTAAAGTCACCGTAACCTTTGCCGGCAAAATCAGCTGCGCTCTCTGGTATAGATTTACCGGTTAAGGAAGCATAAATCGTTAGCAGATTCGATATTCCAGCTTTATTTTTCTCGTCAAATCTAATTTCGCGTTCGGCATCGGTCATAGAACTCTTAATTTTCTTAATATTAATTTCTGGAGGATCCATAATATCTATTACACCTGTGGGCGATGCTGAAGATTTACTCATTTTTGAAGTTGGATCTTGCAGATCATTTACTTTGGCAGATCCTTTGATTATGTATGCCTCTGGCAGTACAAATGTTTCACCATAACGAGAGTTGAATCGTTGACTTAAATCTCTAGTTAATTCGATATGTTGGCGTTGATCTTCACCAACTGGAACGTACTGCGGTTGGTAAAGCAAAATATCGGCAGCTTGTAAAATTGGGTATGTAAAAAGACCTACATTTGTTCGGTCGGCACCAGATTTTTGAGATTTATCTTTGAACTGCGTCATTCGACTTGCTTCACCAAATCCAGTTAGGCATTCCATCACCCACGCAAGTTGATTATGTTGGTAGACATGAGATTGAATGAAAAGTGTGCATCGTTCTGGATCTAAGCCAAGCGCTATTAACTGCGCCGCAGCGAGCAAAGTTCGCTTTCTAAAAAGTTTTGGTTCAGTCTCAATTGTTAGAGCATGTAAATCCACAACACAATAGAAAGCATCGTGTGTTTCTTGTAACGCTACCCATTGCTTGACTGCTCCCAGATAATTTCCTAAGTGAAAAGAATCAGAAGTTGGCTGAATCCCAGAGAGAACTCGGTTGCGGGAGCTATTCATGTGCCCCATCTTTCCAGAATTCTTTACTTTGTCCGTTCTCCCGCGAAATCAAAAGGTTCCCCGCTCGTTTGCCAACCATAGTTAAAATGGTGATTCGTGCGCCATTTACTCGAACTTCATCATTGGCTACCGGTAATCTTCCCAAGAAATGCATTACAAAACCGCTCAACGTTTCATAAGGCCCTTCGGGTAATTCCACTTCAGTTTCATCTTTAAAGTCATCTAGAGTTATTAAGCCATCAACTTCGAAATCACCGCTGCGATTTTGATTTTGCGGCTCGCTCTCTGGTACGTCATATTCATCATGGATATCCCCGATTAAGCACTCCACTAAGTCTTCTAAAGTAACGATGCCATCTGTACCGCCGTACTCATCCAAAACTATGGCAATTTGTTGGCGTCCCGCACGCATCTCAGTTAAAGCTGGCAATACCCCTTTGGTGCCAGGTAAGAAAATCACATTTCTAACGCACTCTAGAATTGTTAAATCTTTTCCACTTAGAGCTGGGTCTAGCAAATCTCGAACGTGGATAAAACCAATTACTTCATCACTAGTACCTCTGACTACCGGGTACCGTGAATGCGATTTATCAACGGCAATTCGAATTGCTTGCGATATCGAAAGGCTGGCATCTAAGAAATCTACTTCGATGCGCGGCACCATAATTTCGTGAATTAAAGTTTCACTTGCATTAAATACTTCTTCCACAATATCGCGCTCTTCATCCGTTAAAGCAGCATGACCGGATACCAAATCCAATAACTCTTCTTCGGAGATATCTGCACGCTTCGCTTTTGGATCTAGCCCAAAAAGTCGAACTACAAAATCGGTCGAATGCGAGAGCAACCAAATAATAGGACGGAAAAATCTCGCTATTAGATCCACGCTATTTGCGGAAGTGAGCGCTATGAATTCAGTTCGATGAAGCGCTAATCGTTTTGGAACTAATTCACCAAAAATTAGTGAAATGTAAGCAATTATGATTGTGAGAAGTAATAGGGAAAGCAGCGCAGAATATTTTTCGGATACTCCGATATCCTGAAGTGCAGGTTCTACATATTTTCCGATCCGCTCAGCACCCAACGCAGCTGATAGAAATCCGCAGAAAGTGACGCCAACTTGAACTGCTGCCAGAAAACGGTTCGGGTTCTTAGCTAGTTCAGCAACCTTTGCGCCGCGCTTGCCTTTCAGAGCTAATTGTCGAACTTGGCTATCGCGTAACGAGATCAGCGCAATCTCTGCCGCAACAAATATGCCGCCTAGAATTATGAAGAAAAGGACAATTCCGATATCGAGAAAGAGCTCCCCGACTGAAAGGTCGGAAAGCTGAAGTGTCGGTTGAGGGTTATCCACGATGCTAAGAGTATCGGTGCGCTTTCTTTTCCCGCTGCCGCTAGATAAAGTTCGCCTATCACTCAAGGCAAACGCCTAAGTGGCCTAGCAATTGGCATCGTTGCCACTGCTAGACCTTCATCCAACGGACCGTCGGGCACGTACCTGCCCGGAGAAGGAGATCGCCTCATGGCATCTGTCGTATTTAAAGATGCAACTCGCATCTATCCAGGAACTACTGCACCAGCGGTAGATAAATTAAATCTCACTGTTAATGATGGTGAGTTTTTAGTTCTAGTCGGACCATCTGGTTGCGGAAAATCTACATCGCTACGAATGCTCGCCGGATTAGAAGAAATTGATAACGGCGCAATTTTCATTGGTGATCGCGATGTTACAAACGTTGCACCAAAAGACCGCGACATTGCAATGGTCTTCCAGTCATACGCACTTTACCCACATATGACTGTTGCTGAAAATATGGGCTTCGCGCTAAAAATTGCCGGTGTTGCGAAAGAAGAACGCGAACGCCGAGTTCGTGAAGCTGCAAAATTATTAGATCTAGAACCATATTTAGAACGTAAACCAAAAGCGCTATCTGGTGGACAACGCCAGCGTGTTGCAATGGGTCGTGCGATTGTCCGTGAACCACAAGTGTTCTTAATGGATGAACCGCTTTCAAACCTTGATGCGAAACTTCGCGTTGCAACTCGTACTCAAATTGCTGCGCTACAACGACGTCTTGGAATTACAACGGTTTATGTAACCCATGACCAAGTAGAAGCTATGACCATGGGCGACCGAGTAGCCGTGTTAAAAGATGGCTTGTTGCAACAAGTTGATACGCCACGAAATCTTTACGACAACCCAGCAAATGCATTCGTAGCTGGATTTATTGGATCTCCTGCAATGAACTTGTTAATTGCTCCAGTATCTGGCGGTAAGGCAAAGCTTGGTAATTACGAACTTAGCGTTCCAGCAAATGCCGGAAGTTCGGTCACTGTTGGTATCCGTCCCGAAGGCTTTACCCCAACAACTTCAAATGGTTTCGATGTAATTGTCGAAGTTGTTGAAGAACTTGGTGCCGATGCTTACGTTTACGGAAAGCCGGTTGATCCAGCACTTAAGTTTGCAAATAGTGGTGACGAAGGCGCACAAGTAATTGTTCGCTGGGATCCTAAGAATCCGCCAAAGCCAGGTTCAACTATCTCTGTCGCTGCAAATCCAACAGCAGTTCACCTATTCAATGCAGCAGATGGTGAGCGGTTAGATAAGAAATAGTTTTCTAGCTATTTCATCGCTTTCTTAAGGTTATCGTCGATAGAGGCTAAGAACTCTTGGGTATTCTGCCAAGGCGCATCTTTACTTATTAATAGCGCGAGGTCTTTGGTCATCTTCCCGCTCTCAACAGTTTCGATACAAACGCGCTCTAGCGTCTTAGCAAATTCGCCAACTGCTGGAGTGTTATCCAATTTTGCCCGGTGTTGTAGACCTTGGGTCCAAGCAAAAATAGAAGCGATTGGATTAGTCGAAGTTGGTTTGCCTTTTTGGTGATCGCGATAATGGCGGGTAACTGTTCCATGAGCTGCTTCTGCTTCGACAGTGCGTCCATCTGGAGTCATAAGTACTGAGGTCATTAGACCAAGTGAGCCATAACCTTGTGCGACGGTATCGGATTGCACATCACCGTCGTAATTCTTGCAAGCCCATATGTAGCCACCTTCCCAACGAAGTGATGTTGCCACCATGTCGTCAATTAAACGGTGTTCATAAGTAAGCCCTTGCTTATCGAATTCAGCTTTAAACTCGGAGTTAAAAATTTCTTCGAATAAATCTTTAAAGCGACCATCATAAGCTTTAAGAATTGTGTTCTTTGTTGAGAGAAATACTGGGTATTTCCGAGATAAGCCGTAATTAAATGATGCCCGCGCAAAATCTCGAATCGAGCTATCTAAGTTGTACATTGTCATTGCAATACCAGAACTTGGGAAATCAAATACGTTGAATTCCATCGGCTTGGAACCATCTTCTGGCGTGAACGTTACAGTCAACTTTCCTTTACTTGGTACTAAGAAATCTGTCGCCCGATATTGATCACCAAATGCATGGCGACCAATCACGATTGGTTTGCTCCAATGTGGAACTAACCTTGGTACATTCTTGATAATAATTGGTTCGCGGAAAATTACGCCACCTAAGATATTTCGCACAGTGCCATTAGGCGATTTCCACATCTTCTTTAAGCCGAATTCTTCAACTCGAGCTTCATCTGGAGTGATGGTTGCGCACTTAACGCCAACGCCATGTTTTTGAATCGCGTGCGCGCTATCGATAGTTACTTGATCGTCGGTTGCATCACGATGTTCAATGCCCAAGTCGTAGTAATCAATGTTGAGATCTAAATAAGGGAGGATTAGTTGGTCTTTAATGAAGTGCCAGATAATTCTGGTCATCTCATCGCCATCTAATTCAACAATAGTTCCTTCGACTTTGAGCTTGGACATCGGCTATCTCCCTTTGATTTCCGTTTATAAATCTTTAACGTCGGCTTGTTTTGCTCGGACAGCTTCAGCTGCAATTTTTAACGCTGCAATTTCAGTGTCGGATAACTTACTTTCCACAACTTTCTTAATGCCGGTACGGCCAATTTCAGCCTCCACACCTAGATAAACACCACTAATTCCATATTCGCCATCTACCCACGCGCAGACCGGCATGACTGCGCCAGAATCTTCAATGACAGCTTTTGCCATTCGGGCTGCAGCCGCTGATGGTGCGTAATATGCAGAACCAGTTTTAAGAAGTGCTACAACTTCTGCACCACCATTACGAGTTCGATCTACAAGTTCTGCAATTTCTACTTCAGAAAGTTGATCTGAAAGTGGTTTGCCATCAACTGTGCATCGACTTGGAACTGGCACCATGGTTTCGCCATGCGAACCTAAAGTTAAAGTTTTTACAGATGAAACCGGAACTTGTAACTTCTCGGCTACGAAGTGGGTAAACCGCGCAGTATCTAGCATTCCAGCTTGTCCCATTACGCGATGTTTTGGAAAATTAGTTGCAATTTGGGCAAGTGCAGTCATTTCATCAAGTGGGTTTGAAACCACGATGATTACCGCGTTCGGCGAATGTTTTGCAACGTTTTCAGCAACGCCACGAACGATGCCAGCATTAACGCCAATCAAATCCATACGGCTCATGCCAGGTTTGCGTGGAAGTCCTGCAGTAATTACAACTACATCCGAGTTTGCAGTAGCTTCATATCCGCCACCATCTGCGGTTGTAGTTGCGCCAATAACTTTAGTTTCAAAATTTTCGATTGAACGAGATTGGTTCATATCCAGGGCAAGACCTTCTGGTTTACCTTCAACAATGTCAGTTAAAACCACAGTTTCAAAAACGTCATACTCTGCTAAGCGAAGCGCGGTGGTAGAGCCATAAAAACCAGCTCCGACTACTGTGACTTTTCCGGATCTGGCCATATTAGAACCTCTCTCGATTTGCACCTTCACATTTCGTGAAGCAATACCTGAATCCTACCCATGGCTTAACCAGCAAAAAACGCTATCTGCCACGCGGTAACGCGATTGCGATTGTAATTAGGGCCACAATCAGGGCCGCTGGAATCAAAGTATCAATGCGACGAACCGACCAATTACCTTTGAATTTAGGAATGGAAACTAGCGCTAGCCCAATTGCAATTAATAGCGCTCCCACTCTAACTTGCGCGATTGCTCCAACTAAAACACCGACTATTGCAGCGAGATATCCGATTCTGGCAAACAATTTAAGCCATCTCGACAACGTTACGTAGCAACATAGCGCGAGTCATTGGACCAACTCCACCTGGCATTGGTGCGATATATGAAGCAACATTTGCAACTGCGGGATCAACATCTCCTTGCAAACCAGATTCAGTTCGAGTAATTCCAACATCTAATACGACTGCGCCAGCCTTTACCATATCTGCTTTTAAGAAATGCGCTTTGCCGATTGCCGCAATCACAATATCAGCGCGCTTTGTATGGGCGGATAAATCTTTAGTTCCAGTATGTGTCAAAGTAACAGTTGCATTTTCACTTTTGCGATTTAGTAATAATCCAAGTGGACGACCAACAGTCAGGCCGCGGCCAATCACCACAACTTCAGCTCCGTCTAATGGAATTTCATAACGCTTTAGCAGTTCAACAATTCCAGCAGGAGTGCAAGGCAGTGGAGCTTTTACACCCATAACTAATCGCCCTAGATTTAGCGGGTGTAATCCATCGGCATCTTTATCTGGATCAATTGCTTCTAAAACTTTTTGAGCGTTGATTCCATTTGGTAACGGTAACTGCACGATATATCCGGTACATTCGCTTGCGCTATTTAAATCTGAGATCGCCTTTAATACATCAGCTTCGGAGGCAGTTGCAGGTAAATCGATTCGAATCGATTTGATTCCAACTTCAGCGCAATCTCTATGTTTGCCGCCTACATATGCCTGCGAACCCGCATCAACACCAACTAGAACCGTACCTAAGCCAGGTGTTAATTTTGCAGTTGAAATTCGTGCTTGTAATTCGCTTTTAATTAATTGGGCAACCGCTTTGCCATCAAGAATTTTCGCAGTTGTCATGGAAGTGAGCCTACCTAAAATAACCAAAAGATAAGGGCGGGCAGCGCCCTCGAGTCGCTACCCGCCCTTTTTTGCGTTAGGTTAGAAAGATTTTAAGAAAGTATTTGCGGTTATGAACCAAATACTGTCTTCCAATCAGAAACGGTCATTAAGTAATATGCGCCGCCTTCGACTGTGGCCTTATCCACTTTTGCAGCTCGGACTTTAGATTTGATTAACAAATCTGGACGAGCAAGTGCGCCACCAACAGTATGGATTTGAGCATTGAAGAGGAAGTAATTATTTGTGTCGCCAGCTTTAGCAAATAAAGCTGTGGCATCAATAATTCCTGAAGATTCTTCATCAATTGTCATAAAGTTACTTGCACCAGTTGCGAAGTAACTTTTATTGAATTCAGCGATGACCGCTAACTTTCCATCTTTTGGACGGAAAGCCACAATTCGCGAAACGTGGCCATTGTTGCCTGGATCTTCTTGAAGCAGCACAATGCCATCTTTAGTTAGCGCCAAGTTATCTGGCTTGCTCAGATATGGAGCTTCTGAACCATCTAACAACATTTCTAACTTTGCACCTAGCTCAGGGTTTTGGCCATCAACAAAAGTCAAACGCCATAATCCACCGCCATCACGGGAGAAGGTTGGCTCTGCTGGATTTGCTTTTGTTGCAGCGGCATCCTTATTTGATTCAGTTGTGTTGAAATAGAAAACGTTTGGATTAGTTGGATCCCATTCGCCATCTTCAATACGTGACATTTCAGTGCCTTGGGCAGCGTGATCAGCTTGTTGCAAAGCCATATTGCCGTCCCAAATTGTCTTCTTAAATGTGACATCTACAGCCTTATTCTTTCCATATGTAGCACGGAAAGCGTTGTCATTAGCAATTCCAGCAATATTCATCACCATTAAATCACCATTTGTTAGGCCAGCTTTATCAGCAAAAGTTCCGGTTGTAGTTTTCTTGCCGACGTACATAAATAATTGGCTATCTGTTGCGGAACCATCTTCATTGCCCATAACAACTGTGTTGATGCCAGGCTTTAGATTTGGCATTAAGTTTTCCCAAGATGCAAGACCCATTCTTGGTAATTGAATACCGTGGCCATCCATATCGAAGGCAAAACCGCGGGCATAACCGCTATCGGCATCTTCTTCGCCACTTAGAAATACTGGGCCTTCATAACCATAAGTGGTGCTGCCGCTCTTAAATGAGAGACCGCCTGCTTGAACTAGCGTTGCAGAACAGAATCGGCTGATATTCCAATCAAGACCTTTGGTAGTTCCAGCTGGCGCTGCGCCAATTGGAGAATCAACATAAGTTTTAGTGGTGTAATTATAAAATTTATAATCCTTAACAAAGTCAGTTGCTGAAGTTATAACTTTGGAGTTTTTTGTGACATTAAATTTGGTAATTGAAACGCCCCAAGGCGAAGTGCTTGATTTAGATTGCTGTGCAATTGGGGAATAAGATGGAATTTCATGAACAGATAGTAGCGAGATTCCACCGGTGCCATTGTCGTATGCGCCCATGCCATCTGGGATGCCTCGCACGACTACTCCATTTAATACATCCCCAGCGTATGCAAGTGGTTTAATATCAACCGCGGTGTTTGTCGAAAGTATGTAATCTGGTTTTGCTAAATTCGAATAAGCAACAGTTGCGGTTCCTACCATAGTTAATACGCTGATTACAGCGCCAATTTTATATTTAAGTTTCATTAAATATTTTGTCCAATTCTTTATATTAGATATTGGGAGTTCCCCAGGCGCAAATATAAGAAGTTGCTAGTTAATTGATTGACTATGGAAGGCAAACAGAGATTGAACAGAAGAAGAATTAAGTTAAATTACATTTCGTTATGAATGAGAAAAGTGGCGGACTCCCGTGAAAAACATTGCAATTCCGGCCTTGGTTGCCGCCGCAATTACCGCTTCATCGCGAACACTGCCTCCCGGTTGCACGACTGCTGTTACTCCAGCATCAATTAATATTTGTAGACCATCTGCAAATGGAAAAAATGCATCGCTGGCTGCAACCGAATTTTTTACACGATCTCCGGCGCGCGCTACTGCCAACCCAGCAGAATCGACTCGATTAACTTGGCCCATTCCAATTCCAACAGATGCACCTTCTTTTGCGAGCAATATTGCATTGCTCTTTACCGAGCGAATTGCCCGCCAAGCAAATTCTAAATCTGCTCTTATTGCATCCGAAATTTCACCACCAGAAACTTGCTTCCAATTCGAAAATGAATCACCCGAAGCATCAATTGCATCAGTACTTTGAATTAATAGCCCACCTAAGACTGGACGGAGTTCTAATTCTGGGCGCACATATTCACTTGCTTTTAGAATTCGAATTGAGGGTTTCTTTGAAAGAATTTCTACTGCACCACTCTCGTAAGAAGGTGCGATTACAACTTCGGTAAAGATTTCCGAAAGTGCGGTCGCCATTTCTACCGAAATTTCCCGGTTGGCCGCAACTACACCACCAAATGCTGAGATGGAATCACAGGCGTGTGCTTTTAAGTAGGCATCCGCAATGTTTTCTCCGATAGCAACTCCACATGGATTGGCATGTTTAATTATGGCAGCGCAAGGTTCGTTGTGATCCCATGCAGCACGCCAAGCTGCATCTGCATCGGTGAAGTTATTAAAGGACATTTCTTTGCCATGTAATTGTTCGGTTGCAGCTAAACCGATAGCTCGATTTGAACTTCGATAAAAAGCTGCGTTCTGATGTGGGTTTTCGCCATAACGAAGATCGTTTACTTTATGCCAGACGCGACCGGTCCATTCTGGCAATCCTTCGGAATCGGTAAATTGAGATAACCACTCTGAAATTGCAATGTCATATTCACCAGTCCGCCGATAAGTTTCTAAAGCTAATTTGCGACGTTCGTTTATTGTGAAGCCGCCACTTCCAAGAGCTAAGAATAAAGTTTGATATTGCGAAGGATCTGAAATTACCGCCACGCTATTGTGATTTTTAGCTGCACCACGCAACATAGATGGTCCACCGATATCGATCTGTTCTATACATTCTTCAAAAGCTGCACCAGATTCAATGGTTTGCGTAAATGGATACAAATTAATTACTACTAAATCAAATGCTTCAATATTCTGGGCTTCAAGTTGGGCAAGATGATCGCTATTTGATTGATCTGCTAATAATCCGGCATGAATTCGTGGATGCAGTGTTTTCACTCGACCATCTAACATCTCTGGAAAATTTGTATATTCCTCAACTGGAGTAACGGGAATCCCAGCGTCTAATAATTTCTTTGCGGTAGAGCCGGTCGAAAGTATGACAACGCCAGCTTTATTAAGCGCCGTACCTAATTCAATTAAACCAGTTTTATCGTAAACGCTAACCAGGGCTCTGCGAATTGGTTTGCGTGTGGACAATTATTTCTCCCGTTAAATCTTCAGTGCTTATCAGCCAGTAAAGCAGAAACGGTCTCAACAATGAGCGCCCGTTCGGCAATCTTAATGCGTTCGTGCAGCGTTTCTTCACTATCGGTTGGATAGATCGGCATTGGGATTTGTCCAATAATTGGTCCAGTATCAATTCCCGCATCAATCCAGTGAACGGTGCAACCGGTTTGCAATGCGCCAGCCGCCAGCGCATCTCTTACTGCATGGGCGCCTGGGAAAGACGGTAGTAAAGATGGATGAGAATTTATACAATCAAATCTAGATACGAATTCTGGTGCCAATATCCGCATAAATCCAGCACTTACAACTAGATCTGGTTTCAATTTACTTACAAGGTCCAGCAATTTTACATCCCACTCTGATCTATCTTTCGAGATTGGCAAGTAGAAATTTGTTATGTCATGTTTTCTGGCGCGTTCTAAAACTTTGGACTGCTTATCCGAAATTATTGCGGAAATTTCACAATCTAAATCGTTCTTTACAACCGCATCAATTAACGCTTGTGCCAAAGTCCCGCTTCCAGATGCGAGAATTACTATCGAGTGTTCACCCATTAATTTTCTTTCGTTTCTCAATTAATATCGAAATACCAACACCAATCGCAAATTCTGCAGTTATTAGTAGCGGGAACTGCCACCAAGAAAGACCTATGTAGGAGAGGTTTCGATTGAGGAGCGCTCCACTTGAAAGCAGTGAGATGGCAAAAGTTAAGAACGCTAACGAGCCAATTAATGAAATTCGGTATCTCAGATCAGCAGATTTGCTTGCCCAAATTCCGAAAATAACAGGTAGAAGAGCGCCAAGTATCGCAATTGGAAATACATTTACTGGAAGCGCGCCAAGAAGTGGAATCGCTGGTATTTCAGATAGGCGATGTACTAATGGATGTATCAGCGAACCGTTTCCAATCTGAAGCCCTGCACCCGTAAAATACCCAACAGCAGCAAAAGCTGCATTAGGAATATATAGCACTTGAATTAGTAACAAAGCTAGCCCACCAAAAATGCCAGGTTGAATAACTGTGGTTAATTGATTGATTACAGATAGATGGAGCAGGATTGACACGCTAAGAGCGATTGCGCCAATCCCCCAAATAATTAAAATTCCCACTAACGAAGTGCGAATAGTTTTCCGCCAGAAAAAATCTGTAAATTTCCCTGGCTCCAAGATTGCAGTTGCAAATGCAGTTATCCAAGTAAAAGCAAAAACTATCGGGAACGCTAAATACCAATGAATTTTGATAGATCCACTACTAGCAATCACAGCTGCGATCGCAGCTATAAATGAGTAAGAGAGCGCAAAACCAAAAATAACTTGGCGAATAATGTGGTTCTGGGTTGGTTGAATTTTTTCAATACAGCGGCGAATTCCGACTCGAATAGCCAGGTATGGAAATAACATCGCACCAATTGGGAGATAAGATAAAAGAGCATTAGAAGAATCACTTTGAAAATGAATATTGAATGGGATGTGGTGCGCAGCTAGCCAGAGCCAAACCGCAGCTCGAATTGGATCGCTAGTTTGTCCGGTCGCGCTACCAGCAGTTGCCCAACCGATTAACGATAAGAATGCGAGTGGTAATCCGAAAAGTGTTGCGCTCCGCAGAGATTGCTGGAAGCAAACCCGCAGAACTCGTTTCACATTAGCCCTTCAAAATAGCGCGCATGATCGCTGCAGTTTCGCTTGGTGTCTGTCCAACTTTTACACCAGCGGCTTCCAACGCATCTTTCTTACCTGCTGCAGTACCTGATGATCCGGAGACAATCGCTCCTGCATGGCCCATTGTCTTTCCTTCTGGGGCGGTAAATCCAGCGACATACCCAACAACTGGCTTAGTTACATATTCTTTAATGAACGCAGCTGCACGCTCTTCGGCATCGCCACCAATTTCGCCAATCATCACGATGGCTTCGGTTTCTGGATCATCTTGGAAAGCACGTAAACAATCAATGTGCGTGGTACCAATAATTGGATCACCGCCAATTCCCACAGCGGTTGTAAAACCAAAATCTCTAAGTTCATACATCATTTGATATGTAAGGGTTCCAGATTTAGAAACTAAGCCGATTTTTCCTGGGCCAGTAATATCTGCTGGAATAATTCCAACATTTGATAGTCCTGGGCTAATTAGACCAGGGCAATTTGGCCCGATTAAACGTGTTGTGCCTTTACTTTGGGCATAAGCGAAAAATGCAGCAGTGTCATGTACTGGAATTCCTTCAGTGATTACAACTACTAATGGCAGTTTGGCATCAACTGCATCGAGCACGGCTGCTTTCGCAAACTTTGGCGGTACGAAAACTACCGATGCATTAGCTCCAGTTGCAGCAACTGCTTCCGAAACTGAGTTAAAAACTGGCAACATCGTGCCGTCAATATCAACAGTTTGGCCGCCTTTGCCTGGTGTAACTCCACCGACAATTTTTGTACCAGCAGCCAACATTCGCTTAGTGTGTTTACTTCCTTCAGAACCAGTCATTCCTTGCACAATAACTTTGCTCTCTTTATTTAAGAAGATGGCCATTATTTAGCCGCCAATTCTGCAGCGCGACTTGCAGCGCCATCCATAGTGTCGAGTTGTTGAACTAATGGGTGAGCTGCTGCGTTCAAAATTCTTCGTCCTTCAATAACGTTGTTACCATCTAACCGAACCACAATTGGTTTTGTCGCTTTTGCGCCAAGCATTTCAAGCGCCTGCACAATTCCATTAGCGACTGCATCGCAAGCGGTTATGCCACCAAATACATTTACGAAAACGCTCTTAACAGCAGGATCGCCAAGAATGATTGAGAGTCCATCAGCCATAACTTGAGCAGAAGCGCCGCCGCCAATATCTAAGAAGTTAGCTGGTTTTACACCACCAAATTTTTCACCCGCGTAAGCAACAACATCAAGGGTGCTCATAACTAACCCAGCACCATTTCCAATGATGCCTACTTCGCCATCAAGCTTTACATAATTTAAATCTTTAGCTTTAGCGAGCGCTTCTAGCGGATCCGCAGCATCATGATCAATTAGGGCTTCATGATCAGCATGACGGAAAATAGCGCTGTCATCCAAAGTAACTTTTCCATCTAGAGCAATGATCTTTCCATCTGATGTTTTGACTAGCGGGTTAACTTCAACCAGAGTTGCATCTTCAGCTACAAAAGTCTGCCAAAGCGTAACTAATACCTCAGCCACTCCCTTTTCAACATCGGGTCCAAACCCACCTTTGCGCACAATTTCTAGCGCAAGTTCTGCAGATATTCCGACGTTTGGATTGATATTAATTTTTGCTAACTTCTCCGGAGTCTTGTGGGCAACTTCTTCAATCTCCATGCCGCCAGAGACCGATGCCATTACTAAAAACGATCGGTTTGCTCGGTCCAACAGAATTGCTAAGTAGTACTCACTCTCAATTGGCGCAGCTTGCGCAATCATCACTTTATGAACGGTGTGCCCTTTAATGTCCATACCGAGGATTGCTTTTGCTTTTTCGCGCGCATCTTCGGAGTTCTCGGCGAGTTTTACGCCGCCAGCTTTGCCACGGCCACCAACTTTGACTTGCGCCTTTACAACAACGCGACCACCCATTGACTCGGCTGCTGCAAATGCTGCTTCCGGAGTTGTGGCAACTGCTCCTTTGAGGACTGGCACACCGTGCGCTTCAAATAAATCTCGTGCCTGATACTCAAATAGATCCATGCACTGCCCCTCTTAGCCATTTTACGATTTCTTCAGTTGGTGCTCCTGGAGTAAAAATTTCGGAAACGCCTAAATCTTTTAAAGTTTTAATATCTGCATCAGGAATAATTCCGCCGCCAAACAAAATAATGTCATCAGCCTTTTCACTTTTTAATAAATCAATTATTCGAGTGAATAGTGAGATGTGAGCACCCGAAAGAATTGAAAGTCCGATTGCGTCTGCATCTTCTTGAATAGCTGTACTAACTATCTGTTCCGGAGTCTGATGAAGTCCAGTGTAAATAACTTCGCAACCGGCATCTCGAAGCGCGCGAGCCACAATTTTTGCACCGCGATCGTGACCATCAAGTCCAGGTTTCGCAACAACAACTCTGATTGGAGAATTCTTAGCGGCCTCTGACACGTTCATAACTTACCTACTGGCGCATAACGGAGCAATAACCGCTTCTCGCCATATCCACCAAAATCAATCGTGGCTTCAGCTTTATCCCCTTCGCCTGAGATGGTTATCACAGTCCCTAATCCAAAAGTGTCATGTGTTACTCGATCGCCTGGATTTAAATCCATAACGACCGCTTTCTTCCCAGTTGGTTTTGGCGGCGGCGATGAAATGAATTTCTTGGTTCTAGAAGTTGTAAAAGTTTTTTCTGGAGTTTGATTCCATTTAATTATCTCTTCTGGGATTTCATCAAGGAAGCGCGAAGCTGGATTGTAATTCGGAGCACCCCAAGCTGAACGATATTCAGCTCTGGATAAATAAAGTTGGCGTCGCGCTCTTGTTAAACCAACATATGCGAGTCGACGCTCTTCTTCTAACTCTTTCTTATCTCCCAAAGATCGTGAGTGCGGGAATATTCCTTCTTCCATTCCGGTGAGAAATACTGTTGGAAATTCCAATCCTTTAGCGGTATGTAAAGTCATTAAAGTTACAACTCCACCATGTTCGGCACCGTCTGGAATTTGATCTGAATCTGCAACTAACGCGACATCTTCTAGGAAGCCAGCAAGCGAAATAACTTCTCCTTCATCAACTTCACTCTCTTCATACTCTTCTGCAACAGCAACTAATTCTTCCAAGTTTTCAATTCTTACTTCGTCTTGCGGGTCTCCGCTATTTTTTAACTCATCTAACATTCCGGATTGTTCAAGAACGGCAGCGGCAATAACTGATGGCTTTGTTTTAGCTTCAACTAAGACTTGGAGCGCAGAAATTAAAGATACAAATGAAGTTATTGCAGTTGCGGCTCTTGCTGGTAAATCTGTTTCTTCGATTCTCATTAAAGCGTTCCAGAGCGGAATCCCCTCGCGTTTCATAATTTCATCGGCGCCATCAAGCGCTCGATCACCAATACCCCGTTTGGGAGTATTAATAATTCTGCGCATTGAAACTTCATCGCTCGGGTTTTGCAATACTTTCAAATATCCAAGTAGATCCTTAACTTCTTTTCGCTCGTAAAATCGAACGCCGCCAACTACTTTGTAAGGAATCGTGGCCCGCATGAAAACTTCTTCAAATACTCGAGATTGCGCATTTGTTCGGTAAAAAATCGCGGTATCGCCTGGATTTGATTTACCTTCGCGTTGCAGTCTAAAAATTTCATCCCGAACAAAGCCAGCTTCATCATGTTCATCTTCTGCAATGTAACCCGTTAGGAACGCACCGCTGCCTTCTTCAGACCAAAGGTTTTTTTCTTTCCGCGATTCGTTTTTGGAAATAACGGCATTTGCCGCCGCGAGAATGTTTTGGGTAGAGCGATAATTTTGTTCCAATAAAATTGTTCTGGCGTTTGGATAATCTGCTTCAAATTGCATAATATTTCTAATAGTTGCGCCTCGGAAGCCATAAATAGATTGATCGGCATCTCCCACAACGCAGAGCTCTGCAGGTGGCATTCCTTCTAATTCATTTCCGACTAATTCTCGAATCAACGCGTATTGCGCATGATTAGTATCTTGATATTCGTCAATAAGAACATGCTTAAATCGATTTCGGTACCGAAGTTTGGCATCCGGGAATCTCTGGAGGAGATCAACGCTCCGGGCAATTAGATCGTCGAAATCCATGGAGTTAGCGTCAGTTAATCGTCTTTGATATACCGCATAAACTTCTGCGACGACTTGTTCGAATGTGTTATTGCTTTGGTTAGCAAAATCAGCTGGTCCCATCAATTCGTTCTTAGCATTTGAAATTACCGCTTGAACTGCTCGAGGTGCATATCTTTTTGGATCCAAATTCATATCTCGCAATACCAGCGTGATCAGACGCAAACTATCCGATTGATCGTAAATCGTAAAAGAATTGGTAAATCCAATTCGAGTGGCTTCTTGCCGCAATATCCGAACGCAGGCCGAGTGAAAGGTTGAGACCCACATTGCGCGAGCTCGGTCGCCAATAAGTTCGGCTACTCGTTCTTTCATCTCGCCGGCTGCTTTATTTGTAAATGTAATCGCAAGGATTTCAAACGGTGCAGCGCCGCGGGCTGCCATCAAATATGCAATTCGCCTCGTTAAAACTCGAGTTTTCCCGGAACCAGCACCGGCAATTACTAAAAGTGGACCACCTTGGTGCTTAACTGCCTCTTGCTGCGGCAGGTTTAAACCGTCGAGCAATTTTTCAGTAGTTGGCACGAACGGGAGTCTAGCGTCGGGTTCTGATATGACTCTGCCGCTCACCTCTGAGAGGATTCGCAAATGACTATTGCAACTCCACTGCCAGATAATGAAATCAAGAAAATCCTTGTAGTTACCGCCCATCCTGATGATTGTGATTTTGGCGCTGGCGGCACTATTGCAAAATGGATCGAAGCTGGAATCGAAGTTGCATATTGCATCTGCACTAATGGCGACCAAGGTGGCGAAGAATCTGATGTGCCAGTGGAAGAGATGCCACGCGTTAGACAACAAGAGCAACGAAATGCTGGCGCAGCGCTAGGCGTTACCGATATAACTTTCTTAAATTATCGCGATGGCTGGCTAGAACCAACGATTCAATTGCGACGCGATATCGTTAAAGCAATTCGAATTGCAAAGCCAGACCGAATGGTAATTCAATCACCAGAACGAAATTGGGAACGAATTGGCGCATCACATCCTGATCATTTAGCTGCAGGAGAAGCGGCCATCCAAGCGGTTTATCCAGATGCGCGAAATCCATTTGCCTTCCCGGAACTTAAAGCAGAGGGTTTTGAGCCTTGGCGTGTTAAGGAAGTTTGGGTGATGGCATCGCCAAATCCAGATTACTTTATTGATGTAACTGAAACTTTTCCAAAAAAGATGGCAGCTTTACGAGCGCATGTTAGTCAGACTGCACATAATGCAGAGCTAGAAAATTTGGTTAGATCTTGGGGAGAACGAAACGCGCAAGCAAATGGCTTAGCTGAAGGCAGAGTTGCTGAAGTCTTTAAGATTGTTAATACTAATTAATTAACAATTTAATTAACAATTACTCTTTCGATTGCGATTTTAGTTGCAGGGGTTCCAACTGACCCGCCGCCTTTAACACCAGCGTCACCAATTGCTTTAACAATATTTAATCCAGCAGTAATTTTTCCCCAGATCGTATAATTTGGATCGAATTGGGTATCTTGATAAACCAAGAAAAATTGGCTGCCGTTTGTATTTGGTCCGGAGTTAGCCATGGCTACAGTTCCGGCTGGGTAATTTGCTGGACCATCAACCGGCAAATTTTCGTCAGCATAAGGTTGCCAAGCGGGGCCGCCAAAACCAGATGAGGTTGGGTCGCCACATTGCAAGAAATATGCGCCGTCATTCATCATTCGATGGCAAAGGGTCTGATTGTAGAAACCGCCTTTTGCTAACGCTGTAATAGCAGTGACCGTTAGCGGGGCTAAATTATTTAAGGGTTCAATTACAATATTTCCACAATTCGTTACAAAAGTTATCGACTTTATTGCTTTCTTTAATAAAACTTTTGGAGGCGTAATCTTAGGTGCAGCATGCGGCATTGCTTTAGTTGTGGCGCACTTTACTTTGCTCTCTGAAACTTTATTAGTATTAGTGCCAGCAAACGAAGGCAGCGGCGCTAATAAAAAAGCCGCAATTACAGTTGCTGTAACTACCCGTTTCATTCTCACTCCCACTCAATCGTGCCTGGCGGTTTACTAGTTATATCTAGTACCACTCGGTTTACTTCTTTAACTTCATTGGTAATTCTTGTTGAAATCTTTGCCAAAACTTCGTATGGAATTCGTGACCAATCTGCCGTCATTGCATCTTCACTTGAGACTGGCCGAAGCACAATTGGATGGCCATACGTTCTTCCATCTCCTTGTACACCGACACTTCGTACATCTGCAAGAAGTACTACTGGACATTGCCAAATCTCACGATCTAGACCAGCTAAGTGTAATTCCTCGCGCGCAATGAAATCCGCTTCGCGCAATATTCCTAGCGAATTCTCAGTAACTTCACCAATGATCCGAATTCCTAATCCTGGACCTGGAAATGGTTGGCGCCAAACAATGGCTTCTGGCACGCCTAGCTCTGCGCCTACTTCTCTAACTTCATCTTTAAATAGCGAACGCAACGGTTCAATTAAAGTAAATTGCAAATCATCTGGGAGCCCGCCCACATTGTGATGAGATTTTATATTTGCGGTTCCAGTTCCACCACCGGATTCAACGACATCCGGATAAAGCGTCCCTTGCACCAAGAAATCAACGCCTTCAGATTTTGAAATTTCACGGGCCGCGCTCTCGAAAACTCTAATGAATTCACGCCCAATTATTTTTCGTTTTGTTTCTGGATCTGTAACCCCTTTTAGGGCTGCCATAAATTGCGCTTTTGCATCTACAACTTTTAGTTTTACGCCAGTTGCCGCTACGAAATCTTGCTCAACTTGTTCTGCTTCACCTTTGCGAAGTAACCCGTGGTCAACAAAGACGCAAGTAAGTTGGGAGCCGATTGCTTTTTGGACTATTGCTGCTGCAACAGCAGAATCAACGCCACCAGATAGTCCACAGATAGCGTGCTTACTTCCAACTAACGCTCTTACTTTAGCAACTTCAGCTTCCGCGATTTTCCCAGATGTCCACGATGGTTTACAGCCAACAGTATTTACTAGCCAATTTTGTAAAATCACTTGGCCATTTTCGGTGTGAAGAACTTCTGGATGAAATTGCACTCCAGATAACAACCCAGTTTCATTTTCAAAAGCCGCAATCGGAGTTTTTTCAGTTGCGCCAACTCCGCTAAATCCTGCAGGGGCGGCCACAACGCTATCGCCATGGCTCATCCAAACGTTAAATGAATTTGATAACCCAGTCAGAAGTTTAGAATTGGTCTGCGCTTTAAAGATAGTTCTGCCATATTCCGAATTTCCAGTTTTATCGACAGCGCCGCCAAGTGATTGCGCCATAACTTGAAACCCATAACAGATTCCAAAAATTGGGATGCCCGCTTTAAAGAGTGCTTTATCAATTGTTGGTGCATCAACTTCGTATACGGAGGCAGGGCCACCCGAAAGAATTATTGCTTTGGGATTACGCGCGATGATTTCTGATACGGAAGTGTTGGAAGGAATAATTTCACTGTATACATTTGCTTGCCGAACTCTGCGTGCAATTAATTGGGCATATTGTGCGCCAAAATCAATAACTAATACGAGTTCTCGTTCAGCCACGGTTTAAAACGACTTCTACCCGCTGGAATTCTTTGATATCCGAATATCCGCAAGTAGCCATACCGCGACGGAGCGCTCCGAATAAATTCATAGAACCATCAGCGCTATGAGAAGGACCTAACAAAATTTCAGCAAGCGTTCCGACGGTGCCGACATGAACTCGAGTGCCTCTTGGCAGCTCATTATGAGTTGCTTCTGAACCCCAGTGCCAACCGCGACCAGGTGCTTCTTCTGCTTTAGCAAGAGGTGATCCCATCATTACAGCATCTGCGCCACATGCGATTGCTTTTGCAATGTCGCCACTTTTGCCCACTGATCCATCTGCAATTACATGGACGTAACGCCCGCCGGATTCATCTAAATATTCGCGACGTGCACTAGCAACTTCAGCAACGGCAGAAGCCATCGGTACCGAAATTCCTAACACTTGGCGAGTTGTGTGGGCAGCTCCGCCACCAAACCCAACTAAGACGCCAGCCGCACCAGCGCGCATTAAATGCATCGCACCTGAAGCAGTGGCACAGCCACCAACAATTACTGGCACATCAAGCTCGTAGATAAATTTCTTTAAATTTAACGGTTCAGTTTTAGCTGAAACGTGTTCCGCGCTTACTGTGGTGCCACGAATTACAAATATATCCACTCCAGCATCGACCACAGCTTTGTAAAATTGCGCAGTGCGTGCAGGTGAAAGCGCGGCTGCAACTGTTACGCCAGCTGCACGAATTTCTGCAATCCGGGCCTTAATTAATTCTGGACGAATCGGAGCTTGATAAATTTCTTGCATTCTTCGAGTTGCTTGATCATTTGGCAAAGAAGATATCTCGCCCAGCGGAATAATTGGATTTTCGTAACGAGTCCAGAGTCCTTCTAAATTAAGAACACCGACGCCACCTAATTTGCCGATTGCTATCGCAGTCTCTGGTGAAACTACCGAATCCATTGGAGCCGCCAACATAGGAAGAGCTAATTTATAAGCATCAATCTGCCAGGAAATTGAAACCTCATCAGGTTCGCGAGTGCGGCGGGAGGGCACAATCGAAAGGTCATCAAATGAATACGCAGTTCTGGCGCGCTTTCCCGGGGCAAATTCAATGTCAGTCATAGTTAAGTTAACTCCCCCTTAATTCTTTGCGTTCTTATAGTAGTTCGGCGCATCGGCAACATCTAAAACATCATGCGGGTGGCTCTCTTGTAACCCGGCTGCAGTTATTTGAATTAGGCGACCATTCCGTTGCAGCGCTTTGATATTAGGTGCACCGGCGTAACCCATTCCGGAGCGGAGGCCGCCAACTAATTGATGCACAACTTCCGAAACTGAGCCGCGATAAGTAACTTTGCCTTCGATTCCTTCTGGAACTAATTTATCTTCAGAGAGCACATCATCTTGCATGTAACGATCTTTAGAATATGACTTCTTATCACCGCGCGATTGCATAGCACCAAGTGATCCCATGCCGCGATATGCCTTGTACTTACGCCCATCAATTTCAACTAATTCGCCAGGAGATTCATCGCAACCGGCAAGGAGTGAACCGAGCATTACTGAATCTGCTCCAGAAACAATAGCTTTGGCAATATCACCAGAATATTGCAATCCACCATCTGCGATTAATGGGATATCCGCTTTCTTGCAAGCTTTTGCAGCTTCCATGATTGCAGTTATTTGTGGAACGCCAACGCCTGCAACAACACGTGTTGTACAAATAGAACCAGGGCCAACTCCGACTTTAACTGCATCTGCTCCAGCATTAATTAAAGCTTGGGCACCTGCTCGAGTAGCAACATTGCCACCAATAACTTCTTGCTTTGGAAATTTATCTTTAATTCTTGAGATGGCATCTAAGACTGCGCGGTGGTGTCCATGTGCAGTATCAACTACAACCACATCAACTCCGGCGCCTATTAAAGCTTCAGCTCTGGCAAAACCATCGTCGCCAACTCCTACTGCAGCACCAACAATTAAAGATGCACCTTTAACTAATTTCACGTGAGTAACTTGCTCGGCAACTGAAAGGTTGCGATGAATAATCCCGATACCGCCAGCTTTAGCCATAGCGAGCGCCATCGCCGATTCAGTAACAGTATCCATCGCTGAAGAAACTAACGGAACTGCGAGCCAAATAGATCGGGTTAATTGGGTTTTGGTTTCTACTTCTGAAGGTACAACGTCCGAGGCATCTGGCAGTAGTAAGACATCGTCGTAGGTAAGCCCCAACATGGCGACTTTCTCGTTTACCTCGCTCATTGGATGAGTCTATCGGTGGTTTTAAGCGCCGACCGCCCGCGTAATTTCACGACAAGCATGATCTAAATCTGTAACAAAGGTTGCGGCCTTGCAATTTTCGACCTGCCAACCCGGTCCACCAAGCAAAATCCTTGGAGTTGGTCGAATCGTCGGTAGCGCTGAAACAATTTTATGGTCGCCATTTGATGCCATAGTGGCCCATAAGAAAACTGCTGGTGGTGCTGCGCGTTTTACAACAGCCGCCAGCGCCGAAATCGGAGTTCTCGCACCAAGGAAATGTACTGAGATATTTTGCTCTGATAGCGCAGCTGCCAACGCATGTAGTGGCAAGGTATGAAGCTCTTCACCTGGACAAGCTAGTAATACTGGGCGGGTATTTATCGGCTTACTAAGTGGCTCTTGATTTTCACGAAGCGTTCTCTGTAATACTTCACTAAGCATATGTTCAACTTCAATTTCGCCTCTGCCCTCTTCCCAACTCTCGCCAATTTGAATTAGTAAAGGAGAAATCAACTCTCGCCAACAAGTTGCAACCCCAACTTTTTTTATCTGAGTCGAGACTATTTCTTCGACCAAATCACAATCAAGAGCGCTCGCGGCTCGCATCAAAGTTGCAATTAAGATATCTGGCGAATCAATCGCTTTAGTAACTTTTCGCCTAACTTCTTTAGATACTCCACTTTTCTCTTTTAGCGCGACAGCTGTCAATGCAGCATCTGCTGGAGCAACCCCGGTGCTAATTAGTTTTCGCATTAAAGTCAGGCGGGAAACATCTAAATCTGAATATCGCCTATGACTGCCGCTTGCATGACGGCTCGGACCTAATCCATATCTACGATCCCAGGTTCGCAGGGTGGCCGGCGCTACGCCAATTCGGCGGGCAACAGCTGCCACCGTAAGAAACTCAGTTTCCGGCATGCTCATGCCGCAATGCTGCCGCGTTGAGAGCCAACTCACCACTTGAAACGCACCAAAAGTAGGGTAAAGACTTGAACAACCTATGGCGCGGTTGTACATTGGAGCCATGACCGAGCTCTCTCGCCTGCCAAAGCCAATCGCTGATTCTTGGGAATGGCAATATCAAGGCGCTTGTCGGGATCTGCCATCCGAGATGTTTTTTCATCCAGATGGTGAGCGTGGCCCACGCCGGAAAGCGCGCGAGAATGCTGCAAAAGCCGTCTGTGCTTCATGTCCAGTGATTGCTGCCTGTCGCTCACATGCACTTGCAGCGCAAGAACCATATGGAATCTGGGGCGGTCTTACTGAAGATGACCGATTGTCAATTATTGACCAATCTAATAATCGCAAAATATTTAGCGCTTCTTAATAAATTTAAATAAAAAAACCCGAGTGGCTTAGTTAGCCACTCGGGTTTTTTAATACTTCAATTAATGTGAATGTCCACCTGGGCCATGGCTATGACCATTTCCAGCTGCTTCAGCTTTCTTATCTTCTGGTGTTTCGAAGACCAGCGCTTCAGTTGTAATGAACATTGCGGCAATCGATGCTGCATTTGCAAGTGCAGAGCGAGTTACCTTTACCGGATCAATTACGCCATCTTTAACTAGATCGCCGTATACATCAGTTGCAGCGTTGAAACCTTCATTAGGTTTCATAGCGCGAACTTTTGAAACAACTACATAGCCTTCATGGCCAGCATTTTCAGCAATCCAGCGAAGTGGTTCTTCGCAAGCTTTGCGAACTAATCGAACGCCAACTGCTTGGTCGCCATCAAGGCCGAGGTCCTTATCGAGAGCAGATGATGCGTGCACGAGTGCTGCGCCGCCGCCAACCACAATTCCCTCTTCTACTGCTGCGCGAGTTGCAGAGATTGCATCTTCTAGACGATGCTTCTTCTCTTTCAATTCGACTTCAGTATGTGCGCCAACTTTGATTACGCAAACTCCACCAGCAAGTTTTGCAACGCGCTCTTGCAGTTTTTCGCGATCCCAATCGGAGTCAGTTGTTTCGATCTCCTTGCGGATTTCGCTAACGCGACCAGATACAGCTGCCTTATCGCCGCCGCCATCAACAATTGTTGTGGTGTCTTTTGTAATAACGATTCGACGCGCTTTACCGAGCATTGTTAGATCTGCTTGATCTAACTTCAAACCGATTTCCGGAGTGATAACTGTCGCGCCAGTCAGGATTGCCATATCTTGCAGCATCGCTTTGCGGCGATCGCCAAAACCTGGGGCCTTAACTGCAGCAGAAGTAAATACGCCACGCATCCGGTTAACTACCAGAGTCGAAAGCGCTTCGCCTTCTACATCTTCAGCAATAATCAACATTGGCTTGCTGGTTTGGGCTACTTTTTCCAAGATTGGCAGAAGTTCAGCTAGAGCTGAGATTTTGCCACCCGAGATTAGTACGTATGCATCTTCCAAAACAGTTTCCATGCGATCGGTATCAGTTACGAAATATTGTGAAATATAACCTTTATCGAATTGCATACCTTCGGTGAATTCCAGTTCAAGACCAGTAGTTGGCGATTCTTCAACGGTAATTACGCCATCTTTTCCGACTTTATCCATTGCTTCAGCAATTAATTCACCGATAGCGCGGTCTTGCGCCGAAATTGTGGCAACGTTTGCAATCTGATCTTTATCTGAGATCTTGGTTGCATTAGCGTGCAATTTTTCAACGATTGCTGCTACTGCTTTTTCGATACCCATTTTGATGCCCATTGGTTGAGCCCCGGCAGCAAGGTTTCGAAGACCTTCCTTAACCATTGCTTGTGCCAATACAGTTGCAGTTGTAGTGCCATCGCCAGCTACATCATTGGTTTTCTCTGCAACTTGCTTAACAAGTTGAGCTCCCATGTTTTCGGCTGGATCAGATAATTCGATTTCTTTTGCAATAGTTACGCCGTCATTAGTAATCAATGGCGCACCAAAAGAGCGGCCGATTACTACGTTGCGACCCTTAGGTCCAAGCGTTACTTTGACAGTGTCAGCCAAAATGTTGACACCGCGTTCCATGCCACGACGAGCTTCTTCGTCGAAATGTAAACTCTTACCCATTTCTACTTCTCAATAACTGCGAGAATGTCACGAGCTGAGAGAACTAAATATTCCTCGCCGCCATGTTTAATTTCAGTTCCGCCGTATTTGCTGTATAGAACAACATCGCCGACTTTGATATCCATTGGTACGCGCACGCCGTCATCAAAACGACCTGGTCCTACTGCAACAACGGTGCCTTCTTGTGGCTTCTCTTGTGCAGTATCTGGAATTACCAAACCGGAAGCGGTTTTTTGTTCAGCATCGTTAGTTTTTACAACGATACGATCTTCAAGTGGCTTAATGGCAATGGCCATCGATGTACTCCTTTTATCTCTTTTCTAGGTTTGCCTAGAGAAATTTATGCTCGGCCCGAATTCCTGCCCTTTAGCAGTGTGGACCTGAGAGTGCTAACGCCAAATCTATGATGCTTATTCCGTTGGGTCAATTTGAGGATTTACGCCCAGATCGCACGGCTTACTGGGACCGCAGACTCTGCGGCGAGCCCGATCTCCGATGGTTTACGCCCAGAACTCATCGCTAGCGAGCCTAAAGCGGCCACCATGGCGCCGTTATCGGTACAGAGAGCCGGCGGCGGGGTCCTAAGTTCGATCCCGTTTGCCGCGCACCGTTCGCCAGCTAACTCACGGAGCCTGGAATTGGCCGCTACCCCGCCAGCAACTACCAAAGATTCGATCCCGGTCTCTTTGCATGCCCGAATCGCTTTCATAGTTAAGACGTCAACAACTGCTTCTTGGAACGAGGCTGAGATATCCGCGCGCTTTGCAGATGGCGTAGCTGCAATATATCTAGCTACGGCAGTTTTTAAACCAGAGAAAGAAAAATCAAATGGATGGGTTAACATTTCCGGCGCTTGCATTAAACCGCGTGGGAACGAAATCGCCTTTCGATCACCAGCTTTTGCATCTTTATCAATTAGTGGGCCACCTGGAAAACCTAAACCAAGCACCCGCGCAATTTTATCGAACGCTTCACCGGCTGCATCATCCATGGTTTGACCAAGTGCAGTTATATCGCCGGTTATATCTGCAACTTTTAAAAGCGATGAATGGCCACCGCTAACTAATAACGCAATAGTTGGCTGCAATGGTTTGGTATGGGTAAGTACATCGACTGCAACATGTGATGCTAAGTGATTCACGCCAAATAGCGGTTTATTTAACGCAAGCGCTAACGCTGATGCAGCCGATACGCCGACAAGGAGTGCGCCAATTAAACCCGGACCTGCCGTTACCGCAACACCATCGATATCAGTTAACGCAATACCACTATCTTTTAGCGCTTGCGCAATTGCAGGTTGCATCGCTTCTAAATGTGCGCGCGATGCGACTTCTGGAACTACGCCACCAAACCGAGCATGCTCTTCCACACTAGAAGAAATTACATTTGCTAATAGAGTTCGGCCGCGCACAATTCCGACAGCGGTCTCATCGCATGAAGTTTCAATTCCTAATATCAGCGGCTCACTTTTCACCCGGCACCACTTTCTTCATGATGGTGGCATGAACTCCCGTGCCGTAATAATGCTTTCGCTCTGAAATTGATTGATACCCAGCAGCTTCATATAGTGGTTGCGCTTGGCTATTACCTACCCGCATTTCAAGCATTAACGAAAGTGCGCCGCGATCTATTGCCCAATCTTCTATTTTGCGAAGTAGCTCGTTTCCAATGCCACGCCTGCGATATTTAGGTTCAACCGTCAACGTATGAATATCGGCAATATCTTGGGTAATCGCGATGCCGGCATAGCCAACAATCTCTTCCTCTTCGCATGCAACGATATAGAAACGATTCCGCGGCGCTCCGGCTAACTCCTCTTTAAATTGCGCTAACGACCAAGCATCATCGGGATAAACCGCGCGCTCCATTGCTTGGACTGCACCTAAATCAAAAATCACCATGTCGCGATAGGTAATCATTTGCGCTCGATCGTTGGTACTGCATCTGGGTTTCGCAAATACATTGGTTCGATTAAGTCATTCTTTCTTTCTTCTGAAATCTTTAACAAATATTTTGGATGCGGCGAAAGTTCGCTAGTAAACCCAAATCCAAATTTTGACTCACGATATTCTGTAAGCGCTTCTGGTTTAGCAACTGATGGTCCAATTATTCTTACGCCATTTAAGTACTTAGCCCAGTAAATCTCTTTTCTACGCGCATTTGTGGCCACGATAAATTCATTCTCATTAATACCGAGCGCAATTGCATCAAGTGTGCAAACGCCTACCCAAGGGATATTTCTGGCGCTGGCAAAAGTCTGCGCAAAAACAATACCGACTCGAAGTCCCGTGAACGGACCCGGTCCCATTCCGACGACAACTTTCGAAATATTCGATTCAACTTTTAAACCTTCGGCAACTATCTTCGGCAACGCCTCACCATGGGCAATTGCACCATCATGGAAAGCGTAAAAAACTTCAACGCCATCTCTAAAAATTCCTACCGAAGTTCTATCGGTCGCAGTATCTATAATCAAAGTGCTCATAGATTGATTTCATTCCAGCGATCGCCAAATTTAGAAACTTTGATAGTTCGCGCATCATCGCTTTTGCCGTATGCAATATCGAGAAGTAAATAATCTTCGCCTAACCGAAGCGCTACATCTGCGCCCCATTCAATAACGGTGACAGCGCTTTCGCGTTGGGTTGCTAAATCGAGATCATCAAATTCAAAAGCAGAATTTTCATTCCCAAGTAAGCGATAGGCATCGACATGAATTAATGGAAGCTTGCCGCTGTGGACTCTGGAAATTACAAATGTTGGCGAAGTTATTTGATCAAAACCTAACGCGCTGCCAATTCCTTGAGTTAACGCTGTCTTTCCGGCGCCAAGTGGCCCTTGCAAAACTATTAAATCACCAGCTCGCAATTGCGCGCCAAGTGATGCGCCAAATCCGCGCATCGCTGCTGGCGAAGATATCTCATTCACTTGCGAAGGTTACCCAAATAGTGAAGGGGCCTAGTTTCCTAGGCCCCTTCGCATGATCGGTTCGATTAAGTTCTATTTACCCTAGTTATAGAACTTAAGAAGTGATGCTTTGAAGCCAGGGTCGTATGAAAGACCGCCAGCTTTGCGAAGCGTTGTAAGCAACTTTCCGCCAACAACTAGTTGTCCAGTATTAGCAGCTGCATAAGCTAGATCTGCAATTGCTAAATACTGCTTCGTAGTTGTATTGCAATGGCCAGTGCCATTTGCACCTGCTGGGGTTGTATCCGGTGATCCGGTAGCAGTGTACTTTGAGTATTTAGCAGGAGTCTTCTGCCAGATAGTCATGAAATTACTTGCTGGTTTTGTATATGAACCAGAAGTTAAGTAAGCAGCTTTAGCTGCAGAACGCGAAGCAGTTAATTGCTCTGCAGCGCGATCTGCTAACCATTGCACGTTACCAGCAGGAGTAATTGGATCTGCAGTAGCACCCATTGCAATTGTTGGTACGTTGATTTTTCCAGTGTGAGTTAGCAATGTGCGCATTTTGGCCATTGCATTTGGGTTACCGACAGCACGTGGTGCAGCTGGGTTTAGTGGGCTTAAGTAAGCCAACATTCCACTTGCTGCATCAAGACCACTTAGCGCTGAACCATAGGTATATAAATCGCTACCTAGTCGCGCTGCGTAATCAGTCTTTGTGTTATCAAATATTGCGCCACCAGCTTGCAACTCAACATCGTAAGTTGCGAGAACTCCTAAAATTGCAGCTTGTGCAATATTTTCTAGAGTTCCAAGAGCTGGTGAAATTGCAGATGCATATGAAACATATGCGGTTGCAGTTGGATCGCCAGGACCAGTTGAGTTATCAAAGTGCGCGCTCTGCGTTGGAATTCCTGACATCACGCCGACTAATACAAGTGCGGAGCGAGATGGAATTGCCTTAATAGAGTCCGGCACTTTTGAAGTTGCTGGCCATGCTGGTGCAGTTGGGTTTGCCGCAATTGCAGCTTGCAAAGTTCCTGCAATGGTAAGTACTTTGACGATATCGCCCATTGCTTGCGCGTAACCTGCAGCACCAGCCGCATAGTTTCCGCCAACAAGTGTTGGATCGAAGAAAGTCTTTAAGCCCCATAGAGCATCACCGCCCATAGTTAATTCAGCTTCAACGGATCCAGCTGCCATGCATAGTGGTGCTGCAGCATCAATAAGCGTTGGATACTTTTCAGCTAGCCCTTGAGTAATGAAACCACCTAAAGATTCGCCCCAAGCAACTACTTTAGTAATTTTTGGGAACTTCTTTTTAAGGATTCCAATCAACTCAACGTTGGTCTTTAAACCACTATCTGCGTTCCATCCTTGAGTTACAAAACCAGAACCGGCAACTGCATAACCTTTACCTAGCATTGCAGTTGCAACTTCTGTAATTTGTGCAGCGCCGCCGCCAGGTGCTGGTTGTGGTGAACTAACAACTTTGTAGCCACCGACTAATGGAATCCCGGCAGGAATATCTACTGGATAGCGATATCCATGTGAGAATAGAAATAGTGTTCCAGTAAATTTTGCTGGAACTTGCACAACATATCCAGCGCCATCTGTTGTTGCACCAACGCATTGGGTGATGACAACAAGATCGGTACAACTTGGATCAGCTGCACGAGCCGCGCTTGGAAGCGCGACCATTGTCATAGTAACTAGCGATGTCGATGCCAAGAAGGCAATTACTTTATTTTTTTTGCTCATTAGATTTTTCATTAGTTACTTGGTAATCCTTTCGCTGGCATTGGCAGACGCTTCTGTTCAGTTTTTACAACTGGACCAGCTGCTGAATCGGTTGTGTACATGGTGTACTTACCATCTACTGACTTAAGTTCGCCAGCGAGGTTGTACTTACCAAACCAGAATCCAGTTTGGCCAACGTGGCTTGTTGCTGAGTATCCAAGAGCAGAATAACCAGCAGATGCAAATGTTGAGCCCTTCTTTTCAATCGCTGCGATTAGCGATTTACGAGTTGGATTTGTACCAGCAGCGCGAAGTGCTTGCACGATTAATAGTCCTTCGCTCATACCAACCATTACGTTGTTATCGAAGACTGCGCCGGCGTTGTAAGTAGTATTGATTTCCCGGAATTGTTTTGCATATTCATCCGTTAAATCAGCTGAATCTGGGGCCCAAGAAGCACCGATTGCGCCATTCATAAGCGCAGTAGCTTGTGGGTTATTTAGCGTGGCTTTGATGGTTGTGACATCCGAACCAACTGAACCAAGGATCCATTGTGGTTTGTAGCCACCAGCAGCGGCAACGCCGAGTGCGATTGCGTTAGCGGTACCTACACCGAATAGCACAACAACTTCACATTTAGCAGTAGCAAATTTACCGATCCAAGTTTGACCGGTAGCTGAGCTTTGGGTACCTGAAACATATTTAACAGTTTCAGTGAAGGTTACGCCACCAGTTTTGAAACCTGCAGCAGCATCAGCACCAAAGTCATCGTTCTGGAGCAGTACGCAAGTTTTTGCAGTTGGCAGGTTTTCTTTCAAATACGCTGCTATGGCTTTTGCTTCCATTGCATATGAAGGAAATAGTGCGAAAGTTGTTGGGAATTTCTTCTTATCCGCAAACCCGCTATATCCGGTATTGACAAAGAGGCTTGGTACGCCGCGGCTAGCAATTTGTACTTTGCTTGCAACCGCTAAATTATTTGCAGTTCCGAGCGCGCCAACGATTGCCATAACTTTATCTTTCAAAATTAATTCGTTGGTCATGTTAATGGCTTCTTGTGGAATGTACTTGTCATCTTTAATGATCAAGTTAATCTTGCGGCCATTTACGCCACCATTAGCATTTACATACGCGAAATATGCTTTCATGGCTGGCGCAACTTTGTTATATCCAGTTGCGGCCGGGCCGGTCTGGGGCACGGTAATGCCGAGTTTTATCTCGCTGCTACTTACTCCAACTTCGGCATGTGCCGGAATCGCGGAGATCAGCAGTGCGCTGGTTGCAATGGCCGCGGTTGTGATGACACCGAGCCCTTTGCGTTTTGAACCGATCATGTATTTCCTTTCATCGAGGGGTTTACTGCTTCCGTGCTTTATGTTTACGTATCTGTTCTGCTGGGCCATTTGGGGTAAATAGCACCGTCAAAATCAATAACGTACTCATTATTAAGCCCGGCAAATTTGAGGTTACGCGTTCAGTATCGCCAAGTCGATGTGCAACGACGCTGGCTAACTCTGGAATCGCAACCAGAACTACAGCCCCAAGCATGCTACCTGCGAGGCTAGTTACGCCAGATAGAACCGCCCCGGTAACGAGCGCAAACGAGAGTCCAAGCCCAAATCCCGTTGGGCCGACGAAGCCAATCATGCCTAAAAGGGTGCCTGCCAGACCGGCCACCCCAGCGCTGATCGTGAAAGCCAAGACTTTAGATCCACCTACTTGGATGCCAGAGAGTTGGGCCGCGACTGGATTACCACGGAGCGCTTTCCAGGTTCGGCCATATCTACTTGAAGTTATATTTCGAAGAAAGAACATCATCAACATGACATTAATCAGGGCGATCCAAAAAAACCATTTATATAGAGTAAAACTTTCGCCAAACCATGTAGGTGGAGTACCTGCAGTGTAATCCAAACCGGTTTCACCATTAAAAATTGTAAATTGATTTGCAAGTGTAGGTAAGCCAACCGCTAGTGCAAGTGTTGCACCCGCTAAGTAAGGCCCCGATAATCGAGCGGCACCGCCACCTAAGATTGCACCAGCCAGCGCTGCTGAAAACGTGCCAACGATAAATGTAACGAAGAGTGGTAAGTGCCAATGAATTTGAGTTAGCGCTGCGCTGTACGCGCCGATTGCCATAAAGGCCCCATTACCAAGTGAGACTTGACCTGAGTAACCAGTCAATAAAACTATTGAACTAATACCCAGCGCGTAAATTGCAATCTGAGCACCTTGGTAAACTCGGAGCTCTTCAACTTTTAGCGAGAGCGCTAGTAAAATTAAACTTGAAATTATAAATAAGAAGAGTCGACGCAAACTATGCATTTCGCGCCGCCTTGCTGCCGAATAAACCTTGAGGTCGGATCAATAAGACCAGGGCTAGTACGACAAATGTTGCTGGGAAAATAAGTGAAGTTCCAATATAAGTAAGAATGAACGAGAGTCCAATTCCAAGAGTTAAACCACCAACCACAGCACCAGTTAAACTTTCAAGTCCACCGATCACAGCAGCGACAAAACCAAATATCAAAAGCGAATCAAGTGAGTACGGCGTGATCGCATCATTAGGTGAAATTAGAATTCCGGCGACTGCACCGGCAGCTCCCGCAAAAATCCAGCCAATTGTGCGAATCTCGCCAACTCTTACTCCAGCTAATCGCGCAATTTCTGGTTGGAATGCTGCTGCACGAAGTGCTAAACCTAAATTGCTCTTCTGAAATATCAGAGTAAAGATAATCATTACCGTTGCAGCGCCCAGAACTATCAGCAGATTCATGCGTGAGAATGGCACGGTGGTCTCACCAAATGTGAATCCATTTGTGGAGACCGGTGGGAAAAATGGTTTTTGATCATTGCCCCAAACCATTCCAATTATGCTTCTAATTAACCCTAATAACCCAAGCGATGCAATCACCGGCGCTAGCGCTGCAACTGGCCCATCACTCACATGTTTAAAAAGCGTTCGCATCAACAAAATTTCTACAACAGCTCCGACTAGTGCGCCAGCAATAACGCCACCAATAAATGCCAAAATAAAATTATCAGTTCTAGTTACGATTTCAAATGCAATATATGTAGAGAGAATTGCCTGGCCGGCTTGGGCAAAATTAATTACACGAGTTGATCGCCAAACTAGTACCAGAGCAAGCGCCATCAAACTATAAATAAACCCATTACTGATTCCAATTAGGAGTGCGTTAATAGCTTGTTGCATTAGTAGCCCAAATACGCGGCATGGAGCGCCGGATCGTTTATTAATTCAGTTGCCGTACCAGTTGCTACAATTTTTCCAAGGTTAATTATGATTCCAATATCAGCTATTCGAAGTGCGCTCATAGCATTCTGTTCTACTAAGACAATGGTTAATCCTAATTTATGGCGAAGTTGATCGATGGTTTGAAAAATTTGTTCGATGACAAGGGGTGCGAGCCCGAGTGATGGTTCATCTAATAAAATTAATTTAGGTCTTGAAATTAGCGCTCGGCCAATCGCAAGCATCTGACGTTCGCCGCCAGAAAGGGTGTCCGCACGTTGGCTTAATCGCTCGCCTAACCTTGGAAACAGTTCCAAAACTTCATTTGTAACTGCCGCTACATCTTTCTTATCTTTTCGCCAGATTCCACCTAAAGCAAGATTTTCTGCAACCGTAAGTTCCGGAATAACAGATTTGCCTTCAGATACATGTGATATTCCGTGGCGAACTAAATTTTCTGGTTTCTTTCCAAGAATATTTTCACCGAGCCACTGAGCGCTCCCGCCGCTAGCTTGCTTTAAACCGGAAAGTGTCCGCAAAAGCGTAGTTTTGCCAGCACCATTTGAGCCAATAATGGCAGCTAATTGACCAGGTTCCACCGTAAATGAAATTCCGTTAAGGGCAGTAATCGCACCATGATCTACTACCAAATCTTTAACAGTTAAACCGTTCATGCGCCACCTGCATTTGTGCCTAGATATGCGGCGATTACTGCCGGATCATTTCTAACATGTGAGACAGATCCGGAAGAAATTACTTCACCAAAATTAAGCACATAGATGCGATCACAAACCGACATCACCACATCCATATGATGTTCAACCAAAATTATCGCGCAGATTGATTTTAAATTTGAAATAACACCGTTGAGCCACGAAATATCCGCAGCACCAAGACCGCCTGCTGGTTCATCTAATAATAAAATTCGCGGTTGGCTAACTAACGCTCGCGCAATTGAAACTCGCTTTGTATCCGGGTATGAAAGCGTATCCGCGCGGCGATTGGAAAGTTCGCCAGCATAAACTCGTTCAAGGGCTAACTGAGCCCGCTCTTTTAATTGGGATTCATCTTTATTAGATAAACCAAGTGCAGATCTAATTAGCCCGCTCTTTGCAAATTTATTAGCCCCAACCATCACATTTTCTAAAACAGTTAAATCTGGAAAAAGTCCCACTCCTTGCAAAGTTCTGGAAATTCCTAAATCAACTAACTGATTAGGTTTTGGCCAATTATGTTCTTTGCCATCAAGTGAAAGTTTCCCTGATGTTGCTGCCACTAGTCCCGAGATAGCATTGAAAGCTGTAGTTTTTCCAGCACCGTTTGGTCCGATTAGACCGACCACTTCACCTGGATTTAAATCCATATATACGTTTGAAAGCGCTTTTAAGCCTCCGAAATTAACGGAGAGTGCTTCAATGGAAAGAAGTGCAGCTTCTTTATTCACTACGCTCCATTCCTAAATTATCTCTTATAGATTCTAGGCACTCTACTTGCAATTCTAGTAACAATCTCATAATTAATTGTGGCGCTTGCGCTAGCCCAATCATCAACTGTGTATTCCCCCACATTTCCCGCGCCAAAAACAATCACTTCATCCCCGGTTATCGCCTTTGAATTAAGACCTAAATCAACCACGAATTGGTCCATAGAGACTCGACCAAGAATTGGGGCGCGATCGCCATTGAAAAATACTCCAGTTGAGTTATCTGCATTTCGCGGAATTCCATCTGCATAACCCATTGCAACAATGCCAACTTTAGTTTCTCTATTTGTGATGGCACTTCCACCATAACCAACTGCGGCACCGGCTGGAACTTGTTTAACCAGATGTAATTTTGCGCAGAGCGTCATCGCAGGAATTAGCCCCAAAGTTTTAGAGCTACCCATAGTTTTCACATCTGGTGAAAGTCCATACATGGCAATTCCTAGCCTGACAAAGTCAAAACTTACACTTGGGTTAGAAAGGGCTGCAGCAGAGTTAGCTAGATGTAAATACTTTGGTGTTACGCCCGTTGCTTTTAACTCAGATAAGAGTTCAGTAAATTTCTTAAGTTGGAGTTCATTCTCAATTTTATCCGGTTCATCAGCTCTTGCAAAATGCGAGAAGAAACCAATTAACTTAACTTTCTCACTTAAAGTGGCGGCAGAAACTTTCTTTAGGAAAACTGGCCACTCGTTTAATACTCCGCCACGAGTCATGCCAGTATCAACTTCGATATGGATTCGCGGTGTAATGCCAGTTCGCTCTCCGGCAGCCATTACTTTCTCAAGCAGCGAAAGAGATGAGATTCCTAAATCGATATCATGGCGGAGCGCGTTATCGAAATCTTCAGTAAGTGGCGTTAACCAGGAAATGATAGGTAACTGCAATCCATGAGTACGTAAATTAATCGCTTCCTCTAGAAGAGCAACACCTAGCCATTTTGCGCCAGCATCAGTTGCTGCCTGCGCGATTGGAACTAAGCCATGCCCATATGCATCTGCTTTAACAACAGCACATACATCTACTTTCGTTTCTTTAATAACTTTACGAACATTGGCTGCAATCGCCGATAAATCCACTTCAATTTGGGCTCTGGTCATAGTTAAGTTAATTCCGCTCAATTATTACGACTGCAGAAGCAATTCCGGCATCATGGGATAACGACAAATGTACGCTCGCGCCATCGATTAAATCTGCGATAACTCCACGAAATAAAAATGTAGGTTTACCAGATTCCAAATTTATAACTTCAGCATCATGCCAAGGTAAGCCTTTATTAGTGCTCAACGCTTTTGCTAACGCCTCTTTTGCGGCAAACCTCGCGGCCAATGAAGAGATTGGTAGCGCTGCTTCAGCTGGCGTAAATAACCGTTCTCTTAAATTTGGAGTGCGCTCTAGTGAATCGGCAAAGCGCTTGATGTCTACGACATCTATTCCTACACCTTCAACCATTTTTCACCCACTATTCGAATTAGTATCAAGTTAAGTTTATGACGGTTGTCGCTTGGATGGAACAAAGCGATCTACGGCAATTACAGCAACCAAGAGTGCGCCACCGATAAAGAGCCCGCCGATTAAGTCCGAGAGCCAGTGAGTATTGCGAAAGAGCGAAACAATACAAACGCCACTAGTTATTAAAACTACTAACCAAGTTAACCGCATGCCGACAAAAGGCTCGCGATGGGTATATCTAAATATTAAATAAGAAAGTAGCCCCCAAGTCAGCAACGCATTTGCAGCATGACCACTTGGGTAAGAAAGGCCACCAGAATAAAGTAAATCCACATTGAGCCTTGGCTTTGTGCGACCAAATCCTAACTTTGCCAATCCGACTATTAGATTTAGCGCAAGTAGCGAGAGCAACGAAAGATTAAACGGTCGCCAAGATTTAAAGCGACGACAGATTAGTAGCGCAGCGAATAACAGAATTGTTGCGGTAACACCACGTAAACCTAGATTGTCTATTTGCATTAATAGGAAATTAGTTGTGGCAGAAAATTTTGGACGATCTGCGTTGGCGATAATTGCATCCAAGTGGACTAGCGGGCCATTAACCACCACTTGTTGTGTAACTATTAAAAAACCGATGAACAATACGCCAGACCATTCCAGAGCTTTAACCATCTGGCGGCGGCGATTATCGATAGCGGCTTGCGGGCTCACTTATTCAACCGTTACAGATTTAGCTAGGTTTCTTGGTTGGTCAACATCACTACCGCGCGCTACCGCCATTTCATATGCGAATATTTGGAGCGGCACAATTGCAAGTATTGGTTGTAATAATTGGTTAGAAACAGGAATCCGGATTACATGTACATCAGCAGGTATGACTGTTTCAGAATCTGCGATTACGATTACATTTGCACCACGGGCACGTACCTCTTGAATGTTGCTCGCCATTTTTTCTCGAAGTTCACTTCTTTGCGGCGGCATTATTGCAATCACCGGAGTTCCGGATTCAATCAATGCGATCGGGCCATGCTTTAATTCGCCGCCTGCGAATCCTTCTGCGTGCATATAGGCCAGCTCTTTTAATTTCAACGCACCTTCAAGAGCGGCTGGATAACCCACGTGCCTTCCTAAGAATAAAACTGAAGTTGCATCTTTGAAACCACGAGACATTTCTCTAAGTGGTTCTGCAGTTTCCAAGATTTGCTCAACTTTTGCAGGTAAAGCTAATAACTCCTCAATTAATCCGCTAACTTCGCTCGGTTTTAGTGCGCCATTCTTATCAGCTATATAAAGTGCAATTAACGCAGTTGCGATTATCTGGGTTATAAGCGCTTTTGTTGAAGCTACTGCAATTTCCGGACCTGCATGGGTATATATAACTGCGTCTGATTCGCGTGGAATTGTCGAACCATTTGTATTACAAATTGAAATTACTTTTGCGCCGAGTGATTTAGCGTGGCGAGCTGCCATCAAAGTATCCATCGTCTCACCAGATTGTGAAATTGTTATGACAACCGTTTTCTTAGTTAGTACTGGATCGCGATATCTAAACTCGGAAGCTAGCTCAACATCAACGGGAATTTTCGCCCAAGTTTCAATTGCATATTTACCGATTAATCCAGCGTGATATGCAGTTCCGCAAGCCAAAATTAGAATTCTTTCAGCGCTTAAAAGCTCTGGCAGGTTATCTAACTCCCCGATCGCGATCTGGGAATTCTCGGTAAATCGACCTAATAAAGTATCGGCAATCGATTTTGGTTGTTCAAATATTTCTTTTAACATGAAATGTGGATAGCCGCCACGTTCTGCTGCGCTGGCATCCCAAGTAATTTCATATGCTCGCGGAGTTATAACTTTGCCAGCTAGATTAGTAACGATTACACCGCTTGGCGTTACATCGACTACTTCATCTTGGCCAAGTTCTAGCGCGCTCTTAGTGTAAGAAATAAATGCAGAGACATCAGAGGCTAAGAAATTTTCACCTTTCCCAACACCAACTACTAATGGCGAGTTTCTACGCGCCCCCACAATTCGTTCTGGAGAATCCGAATGAATCGCCAATAGCGTGAATGATCCACGGAGTTCGTTACAGACTGCACGCATGGCAGCAGCAAGATCGCCACCATTTTTCGTTACGGCATCGCTGAGTAAATGTGCAACAGATTCGGTATCAGTTTCAGAGGTAAATTTATGGCCACGCTTTTCTAACTCTGCTCGTAATTCTAAATAGTTTTCAATGATTCCATTATGAATTACGGCTAACTTGCCATCGTTGGAAAGGTGGGGATGTGCATTTGAATCGGTTGGTCCGCCATGGGTGGCCCAACGAGTATGTCCAATGCCACTATGTGAGTTGTCGTGCGAATCGTTTAACTCAGCTTCTAAATTAGCGAGCTTGCCAGCTTTCTTTTCTACAAATAATTTTTCACCTTTAGTTGTAGTTAGTGCAACGCCAGCGGAGTCATAGCCGCGATATTCCAAACGGCGCAAACCTTCTAAGACTGGAGTGAGCGCGGCTTTTTCGCCGGTATATCCGACGATGCCGCACATATGAGGTACCCCTTAAATAAGTTTTAAAGCGAGAGTTCAGATTTTACTAGTGCAGCGAGTGAAGTCGCTAACTCCTGCGCGTCTGTTGCCGATTCAGCTTCAACCATTACGCGGATTAATGGTTCAGTGCCGGATGCGCGAAGTAAAACTCGACCTGAATTACCCAGTTTCGTTTCAGTAGCTTTAACTGCAGCGCTAATTGCAGAATTTGAACTAACTTTCGCTTTATCTACGCCAGAAACATTTATCAAAACTTGCGGATAGCGAGCCATGATTTTGGCTAACTCTTTCAACGGTTTCTTACTTGCTGCCATTTCTTGCATTAAATGGAGTGCAGAGAGTGCACCATCACCAGTATTTGCAAAGTCGCGCATGATGATGTGGCCGGATTGTTCGCCGCCGAGTGTGTGGTTCTCGGCAATCATTTTCTCTAATACATATCGATCGCCAACTGGCGTAGTCGCAACTTTGATGCCTTTGCTTTGCATTGCGCGAATAAAACCCAAATTTGTCATTACGGTACCGACCACAGTTTTGCTCTTTAGGCTACCGTTTCGCATCTGGGCATCAGCCAAAATTGCCAGAATAAAGTCGCCATCAACTTCATTTCCTTCACTATCAATGGCGAGCACCCGATCAGCGTCTCCATCATGTGCAATTCCAATATCAGCTTTCTCGGCTTTTACTTTTGCCTTTATATTATCTAAATGCGTTGATCCGCAATTATCATTGATGTTTAAGCCATTTGGCGTATTTGAGATTGCGATTACTTCAGCACCGGCGCGACGATATGCTTCAGGAGCTACGATTGAAGAAGCGCCGTTTGCGCAATCAACCACAACTTTGATCCCAGTTAATTTTGTTTTTACCGAAGAAAGTAGGTGCGTTAAGTAACGTTCACTGGCACTCTCATCAATAATGATTCGGCCAACGTTTGCACCAGTTGGTCGATCCCAAGGTTCGCCAAGATGGGCTTCGATTGCAGCTTCCAGTGAATCATCTAATTTGCCACCACCGCGAGCAAAAAACTTAATTCCGTTATCAGGCATGGGATTATGCGATGCGCTAATCATTACGCCAAGATCTGCACCATCTGTTGCAACTAAATGTGCAATTGCGGGAGTTGGTAATACGCCAACGCGGTAAACATCAACACCAGCACTTGCTAGGCCAGCACATACTGCTGCTTCTAGGAATTCACCAGATGCGCGAGAATCTTGGCCAACAATTGCTTTTGGTTTATGTCCAGCAAATGCGCCAACTTCAGCTAAAACATGGGCTGCGGCAATCGCTAAATCAACGGCAAGTTCAGCGGTTAGATCTTTATTGGCAACGCCTCTGACGCCATCTGTTCCGAAGAGCGTCATGATGCGGGAGCGATATAAATTAACGCTTGCTGTATTGGGAACGCTTACGGGCTTTTTTCAGACCGTACTTCTTGCGCTCAATAACTCGTGCATCACGAGATAAGAATCCAGCTTTTTTAAGTGCTGGGCGGTGTGCATCAGTGTCAATGAAGTTAAGTGCGCGAGCAACACCTAAACGTAGCGCGCCAGCTTGGCCAGAAATTCCGCCACCATCAATACGAGCGATGATGTCGTACTTACCTTCAACGCCAACTGTGCGAAGTGGTTCTGAAACTAATTGTTGGTGAACTTTATTTGGGAAATAAACATCTAGAGTGCGGTCATTAACTACCCAACGACCAGTGCCAGGGATTAAGCGAACGCGAGCAACAGCCTCTTTACGACGACCAGTGCCACCGCCAGGTGCAGTAATTGCAGGGCGATTAGTTGCAGCAGGTGTGCTGGTGCTGTACGACGTTGGGATTTCGTCGTTATCTACTGCGAGTTCGCGATCTGACATTTTCTCTCTTTTTCTATTTGTGATTGGTTAAATTTATTTGGCTGAGTTAATCATTTGGGAAACTTGTGTGAAAACATATGGAGCTGGGTTTTGATTTGCGTGTGGGTGTGCAGGACCGGCATAAACTTTAAGTTTGTTGCCGACAACTTTGCCAAGTGAATTCTTTGGCAACATACCCTTAATAGCTTTTTCAACTGCACGAGTTGGGTGCTTAACCATCAGATCAACATAAGCAGTTGAAGTCATGCCGCCTGGGAAACCTGAGTGATGATGTGCAATCTTTTGTGCAGCTTTTTGTCCAGTAAGAACAATTTTGTCGGCGTTGATAACAATTACGAAATCGCCCATATCCATATGTGGTGCAAAAGTAGGTTTATGTTTTCCACGAAGGAGTACAGCTGCATGGCTTGCTAGCCGACCGAGAACAACATCGGTTGCATCAATGACATGCCACTTGCGCGCCTCATCGCCAGGCTTAGGACTATAAGTACGCACAGCAGTAACTCGCTCTCTAATCTATTTATTACTATCTAACGAACTAGATAATCGACCTTACGAGGGTAAAGCCAGGAGCCGTAGATTACCTGCCCAGCGTGCGGTGGGTCAAAATGGCTTAAATCAATGCTCCCAGACAGGCGTAGGGCTCTCAAATACTTGACCATTAGCCCCAAAAATCAGATATCTGGTGAAGCCGCGGGAGAACCAGCGATCGTGCGTCACCGCAAAGACCGTTCCCTCGTAACTTTCAAGCGCACCTTCTAGCGCTTCTGCGCTAGCTAAATCTAAATTATCGGTTGGCTCGTCAAGTAATAAAAGTGTTGAACCTTGCAACTCTAATAAGAGCACTTGAAAGCGCGCTTGCTGGCCACCCGAAAGCGTGGTGAATTTCTGTTCTGCTTGTGCGCTTATTTCATAACGTCCTAAAACGCTTTTTGCGGCACCAAGTTGGAGCGAATGTTCATTCCACAAAATCTCTAAAAGTGTTTTACCAATAAATTCGGGGTGTGAATGGGTCTGCGCAAAAAATCCCGGTTTAACTCGAGCTCCTAATTTAAATGATCCGGTATGCGCAACCGTACTTTCACCTGAAATTAACCGTAAGAAATGTGATTTACCAGTTCCATTCTTTCCCAAGACTGCAACGCGGTCGCCAAAAAATACTTCGAAAGTAAATGGTTCAGTTAATTTATCTAGCGCTAAATTTTCACAAGTAACAACGCGCTCACCAGTTCGACCGCCCCTTAGTCCAACCCTGACATCTTGTTCTAGCGGAGGAGCAGGCGGTGCGCCAACTTCTTCGAATTTTCTAAATCGAGTTTGCATTGCACGATACTTCGAAGCCATATCTGGCGAACTCGCTGCTTGTACTTGTAGCGTTCTGACTAGATCCTTAAGTCGATCTCGTTCTTGTTCCCAACGCAGTAACAACTCAGCAAACCTAGCATTTCTAGCTTTTCTTGCCTCGTGCCAAGTTTCAAAATTTCCACCGTGCATCCAAGTTGTATTTCCAAGCGCACCTTGCTCTAATGTAACAATTTTATTTGAGACTGCATTTAGAAGTTCACGATCATGGCTAACAAATAGCACCGTTTTTTTAGATGAAATCAACTCATTTTCTAACCACCGCTTTGACGGCACATCTAAATAGTTATCTGGTTCATCTAATAGTAAAACTTCTTCCGGGCCGCGGAGTAATACTTGTAGAACAATTTTTTTCTGTTCGCCGCCAGAAAGGGTGGCCGCTTCTCGCTCCGCAACTTCGTCAAAAGTTTTGCCGAGCGCTTCAGTACAACATTGATCCCACATAACTTCGGCGTCATATCCCCCGATGTCGCCCCAATCTGAGAGCGCCTGGGCATATGCCATCTGTTCCTTTTCGCTATCTTGCCCCGCGGTCATTGCAAGATTCATCGCGCTTTCAGCATCAGTTAATTTCTTGGCAGCGATTCGAATTTTTTCCTGCGAAACTGAAACTAATAAATCTCTTACGGTTGAACCATCGCGAACTGTCCCGATAAATTGGCGCATAACTCCTAAGCCACCTGAGATCGCAACTTTTCCATTCTCTGGTGCTAAATCTCCAGAGATCATTCTTACTAGCGTCGTCTTGCCAGAACCATTTGGCCCAATTAGCGCGACTTTAGCGCCCTCGCCAACCCGAAATGAAACATCATTTAGAAGTACTCGCCCATCTGAAAGCGAATATTCAATCCCGATTACATCGATATGTCCCATAATTATTAATACACGATTCTATGCAAAGTAAGTCCGCGCGCTGGGAAAACTAAACTGTCGCTAATTCTTCGCTTCTCTTCCAGAATCGACTTAATCCAAAGAGGTTCAAATCTGCCTTCAGCAACGCAAGCAACGGCTCCAACCATATTGCGAACCATGGAATAGCAGAAAGCATCTCCGATTACATCAGCAATCAGAAAACCATCGCTCCTGCGCTCCCAATTAAACGATTCTAAAGTTCTAATAGTTGTAGCACCCACATCTGGCTTACAAAAAGTTGCGAAATCATGTTTTCCGATTAAGTAAGCACTAGCTGCTTTTAATAGGTTTAAATCTAATTCGCGATACCAAGATGTTGTATCAAAGCGCGCCAACGGCGGGATAGTTTGTAAGCCGTCTGCAATTTTGTAAATGTAATGGCGGCGAATCGCAGAAAATCGCGCATGGAAATCGTTCGGCGCTACAACGGCTGAAATGATTCGAATATCTTCCGTGAGAATTCGATTTAATTTATAAGCAAAATTTTCAATATCCCACTCATTGCCATCGCGGTCTAAGTTCGGTAAATCAAAATGAGCAACTTGTTCTCTTGCATGTACGCCAGCATCAGTTCTGCCAGCGGCTGTTAAGGCGATAGTTTCGCGGGTAAAAGTTGCAATCGCGCTCTCCATCGTGCTTTGAATTGTTACTTGATCGGGTTGCTTAGCCCAGCCAGCAAAGTTGGTACCGTCATATGAAAAATCTAACCGGATACGAAAAAACCCACTCTCAGGGTTGAGAGTGGGTTCCATCGTTAAGCTATTTTGTGAAGAATTACTTTACTTAGCGACAGCTTTCTTAGCTGCAGCTTTCTTCTTCGGTGCAGCAGCTTTCTTTGTGGCTTTAACTGCTTCATCAACTGTTGCAGTTTTAGCAGATACGCCATCTACAAGTACTTCGATAACTGCCATTGGCGCGTTATCGCCCTTGCGTGGGCCGATCTTTGTGATGCGGGTATAGCCACCATTGCGCGCTTCAAAGCGGGGACCGATTTCAGTAAAGAGTGTGTGTACCACGCTCTTATTTGTAATCTGTGCCATAACTAAACGGCGTGCTGCAAGGTCACCCTTTTTTGCATGAGTGATTAACTTTTCAGCTAGTGGACGTAACCGCTTTGCCTTAGCTTCAGTTGTGGTGATTTTCCCATGTTGGAAAAGTTGTTCCGCAAGTGTGCGTAGCAATAAACGTTCGTGTGATGGGCTCGAGCCGAGGCGCGGGCCTTTACTTGGTCTTGGCATTATCTATTCCTACCTATGCCTGCTCTGAATCGACAAGATCATCATCAACATCAGCGCCATAGTTCTGGTGCTTAGTTGTATCAAAGCCGACTGGCGAATATTTGAGTTGCATACCCATTGATACCAATTTAGCTTTAACTTCGTCGATTGATTTTGATCCGAAATTACGGATATCCAATAAATCAGCTTCGCTTCGGCTAATGAGTTCACCAACAGTGTGGATTCCTTCACGCTTTAAGCAGTTATATGAGCGCACTGTTAGATCAAGATCTTCGATTGGAAGCGCTAGATCTGCAGCGAGCGCTGCATCTTGGATGGAAGGACCAAGGTCAATTCCTTCAGCTGAATAATTAAGTTCGTGTGCGAGACCGAAGAGTTCAACAAGTGTCTTACCTGCAGATGCCATTGCATCACGAGGTGAGATCGAACGCTTAGTTTCAACATCAAGAATTAGACGATCGAAGTCGGTGCGTTGTTCCACACGAGTTGCTTCTACCTTGTAGGTAACGCGAAGTACTGGTGAATAGATTGAGTCAACCGGAATTCGTCCGATCTCAGCGCCAACTTGCTTATTTTGAACTGCAGTTACATAACCGCGACCACGTTCAATTGTGATTTCAATTTCAAGGCTTGCTTTTGCATTCAAGGTTGCGATGTGAAGGTCAGGGTTGTGAACTGCAACATCAGCAGGAACTGCAACATCAGCACCAGTTACTTTGCCATCTCCGTTTTTACGGATGTAGGCAACGGTTGGCTCATCGTTTTCCGATGAGAAAACCAAGTTCTTGATGTTGAGGACGATCTCAGTGAGATCTTCTTTAACGCCTTCAATGGTGCTGAACTCGTGGAGCGCACCGGCCACGCGGATGCTAGTGATAGCAGCGCCTGGGATTGAAGAGAGCAGGGTTCGTCGTAATGAATTTCCAAGTGTGTAACCAAAGCCCGGTTCCAACGGTTCAATAATGAAACGGGAACGGCCTTCGCTTACTACTTCCTCGGAAAGGACGGGACGTTGTGCAATTAGCACTGGGTTCCTCCATAGGTCTGGGACATCCGCTATTTGATGTCGCCTGGGTTGGTACGGTTTTTTAGTTTTTTTAAATCTTTAAATCAGCTATTACTTGGAGTAAAGCTCAACAATTAATTGTTCTTGGACTTGAGTATCAATCACTGCGCGGTTTGGTTGACCGTGGATAATGATGCGCATCTGTGAATGCACAACTTCCATCCATGCTGGAACTGATTTTTCGCCGAATTCGGCGCTCGCCACGATGAATGGCGTCAAGTCTTGGGATTTTTCAACAACATCAACGATGTCGTACATGGATACACGATAAGAAGGAATATCAACCTTTTTGCCGTTAACCAAGATATGTCCGTGCCGAACAATTTGGCGTGCCATGTCGCGGCTCTTTGCAAAGCCAGCGCGATAGACAACGTTATCCAAACGAGTCTCAAGCAGAATTAACAAGTTCTCACCAGTCTTACCAGCGAGACGACTTGCCTCTTCATAATAATTTCGGAATTGACGTTCTAGGACGCCGTAAATACGTGCGCACTTTTGCTTTTCGCGCATCTGTAATAAGTATTCAGAATCTTTTGAACGACCGCGACCATGTTGCCCTGGTGGGTATGGTCGAGATTCGATCGGACACTTTGGTCCATCGCACTTAGAGCCCTTAAGGAAGAGCTTTACTTTTTCGCGACGGCAGCGCTTGCAATCTGCACCGGTATAACGAGCCATTTAGTTTCTTCCTTCCTTAAACTCTACGAGGTTTTGGTGGACGGCAACCGTTATGTGCCATTGGAGTTACATCAGAGATGGCTCCAACTTCTAAACCGGCTGCTTGTAATGAACGAATTGCAGTTTCGCGACCAGAGCCTGGGCCCTTTACGAAAACATCTACTTTTTTCAAACCATGTTCTTGTGCTTTACGAGCAGCAGCTTCTGCAGCAAGTTGAGCAGCGAACGGAGTTGATTTACGTGATCCTTTGAAACCAACTTGGCCTGATGAAGCCCAAGAAATTACGGCGCCGGATGGATCTGTTATAGAAATAATGGTGTTGTTGAAGGTGCTCTTAATATAGGCATGGCCGAAGGCAATATTTTTCTTTTCCTTCTTACGAGCCTTAACTTTACCTTTTGCACCAGTTTTAACAGTTGCGGTTTTAGCTTTTGGGGCGGCCATTACTTGGTCTCCTTCTTCTTACCAGCAATTGCTACACGTGGACCCTTACGAGTTCGTGCATTGGTGTGGGTACGTTGGCCACGAACTGGAAGTCCCTTACGGTGACGAATTCCTTGGTAGCACTGAATTTCAACTTTACGACGGATATCGCCAGAAATTTCACGGCGAAGATCACCTTCGATTTTATAATTAGATTCGATGTATTCACGAAGCTTAATTAGATCTGGTTCTTGCAGATCTTTAACGCGGATATCTGGAGAAACACCAGTCGCTGCAAGTGTTGCATGCGCGCGAGTTTCACCGATTCCGAAAATATATTGAAGCGCAACCTCAAGCCGTTTTTCACGCGGCAGGTCGACGCCAACTAGACGGGCCATTTACATACCTATTCCATTATTCCGAAGGTCCTGAGCAGTGCTTCTCTTTCGAGCTTCCGCCTTCGGGCAGAAGGTTTAGTAGTTTCCTACTAATTGCACCACACGTACTTTTATTTAGTTATAACTGCTATAAAAAATTAGCCTTGACGTTGCTTGTGACGTAGGTTGTCGCAGATAACCATGACGCGACCATTGCGACGTACAACTTTGCACTTATCGCAAATCTTCTTCACGCTTGGTTTTACCTTCACAACATCCTCGTTTCGTAACGTAACTAATTATTTATAACGGTAAATAATTCGACCTCTAGTGAGGTCATATGGACTCAACTCCACGATCACACGGTCAGATGGCAAGATGCGAATGTAGTTCTGTCGCATCTTCCCGCTGATGTGCGCGAGAACGTTATGTCCATTTGTAAGCTCAACCCGAAACATTGCGTTTGGTAAAGCTTCAGCCACAGTGCCCTCGATTTCGATTGCACCTTCTTTTTTGGCCAAGCACTACCTACTAACTCTCGTTTATTGAATTTACTTACATGCTTCCGCTCAGTTAGCTACTTTCAAATTTCTTTCAAAGCAACGCGCCGATAGGCAGAGGGTTAGTTTAGGCGGGCGGGCGATATAAGGGAAATCCGCTGGAAGTTACGCGGGAATGACCTGGACCGGAGAGCCCAAATCGAGTGCTCCGATATGGCCCTGGCCAATCAAGGCAGCCGGCCGCGAAGTCATGCTGGCCAGTGCGGAATCTAAGTTAATGCCAAGATTTAAAAGCAAATTAAGTGATCCATATAAGGATTCAACTCCCCCAGCAAGTACGCCATCGCTTCTAACGGCGCGACCCGCCTTTACTTCTACTTCAAAAGTTCCGAATGGAAATTTACCTTCGCCAAGTCCGGCAGGCGCGACTGCATCGTTAGTCACAACAAATCTATTTGGCGCGGCCGCAATTGTGGCTTGCACAACTTCTGGTGCAACATGAACGCCATCAACAATAATTTGAATAGTGACATCATCACGTTCTAAAGCAACCCCGACAAGGCCAGGTGATCGCACGGTCATTGGCAGCATCGCGTTCCATAAATGTGTAACGGTTTTCGCGCCGGCATCAAACCCAGCGTTCGCTTGATCGGCGGTCGCACTGGAATGGCCTAACGAAACCACAATTCCCATTGCGGACAAATGTTTTATAACTTCAATTGCACCCGGAAGTTCTGGTGCGATAGTCACCATTGCAACCGAACCGGCTCGCAAATATTTTCCAATTAAATCTAAATCTGGAGTTCGAAAATAATCTAACGGATGTACACCTGGCTTAGCAGTTGAGATAAATGGACCCTCTAAATGAATTCCTAAAATCTTAGCTTCGCCGCTCTCTGCTTCGCGTTTTGCATTTTCGATAAGCGCCATAACCCGCAAGGTTTCTTCGATAGGTCCAGTAATCAAAGTTGGCAAATAGCCAACAACGCCTTGGTTATAAAGTGATTTCGAAACCATTTTAATATCAGAAACTGTTTTGGCGGATAGTAAATCCATGCCACCATGACCATTTACTTGCAGATCCACAAAACCTGGAATTGCTAATCCAGATTTACCGGCGCTCTCTCCATAACTAATTAATTCTCGACCTTTTACAACAATTCCACCACTAATCCATTGTTGGTTTATTAAAGCTTTTTCAGTTGGAATCGAGCCAGATTCTATGAAAGTTGAAATCATTTAGTCTTAGTAACTTTCAATAACCCGATAGGGGCATCTGGGTTAAGTCCATTCTTAATAGCTAGCAACATTGCAAATTGCTGCAACACGATGCTATCTGCAATCACAGCAAGAGTTTCGGAGAGGTTCGCGCCACCAAGTGAAATTTCACCAGGTTTAATTTCAAACCCATTTCCTATCCAGTAAATATGCGGCGTAATCTCTCGAATTCGGGTAACTGTTGCGGCCATTCCGGTAATTGATACTCCGGTTGGTGCCAAGAAGATCACACGGGAGTTTTCATGTAGTGAGGAGATCGGCCCATGCAAATAATCAGCTGACGAAAAAGATGAGACGGGAATCTTTAAAGTTTCTTGGATCTTTAACGCAGATTCATGGGCATTGGCATATGAAAAACCTCGGCCGAGTGTGGTAATTCCAAAAGTATGATCGAAGTTATCTACAATTTTTGAAACGCTATCAATATTTGAAACTGCACGATTTGCTTCACTAACTAGTGCTGCAAAATCAATCACTTCTTTCGCCCATGTAGAGACAACTAAGAGTGAGAGCAAAAGTTCGGCTGAGTAGCTCTTAGTCGCAGCAACTGCTTTCTCCTCGCCAGCTTCCAGATAGAGATGTAAACCTGCAGCTTTTGCTAGTGGGCTATTAGCTTCATTTGTAAGTGCTAAGACTTTTGCGCCGCCATTTTTTGCGGCTTCCGCATAGCTGATTAGATCAGGCGATTGCCCGCTTTGACTTAGCGCAATTACTAAACAATTCTTAAATTTCAATTTAGTCTGATAAACGGTTACCACTGATGGCGAGGCCAGCCCGCACGGAATTCCAATTTTAGTTTCAATTAAATACTTTAAATAAAGTGCGGCGTTATCGGAGGTGCCTCTAGCTAACAAAATTACTGAGTCAAAAGAATCTAATGGCAGCTTTTCTACCTGCGCAGTAATTGCGGCAGCTCTATCAGCAAGTTTCTGGAAAATGCCAGGAATCTGCGCGATTTCTGCCCGCATTAATGATCCATTACTACTCATGGCTAATTTTCGCACAGTTGGTGCTAATAAGGAAAAACTAAGAGAGTAGCGATGAGATTTCTACGCCTAGTGCGCCTAATTCGGCTTTACCACCATCAAGCGCAGTCAACACAAATGGTTTCCCATCTGGCAAAATTGCAAATGAATTTTCAAAGTGCGCACCGCGAGATTTATCTGTTGTCACAACAGTCCAATCATCTGATAAAACTTTAGTTTTATCAGTGCCACGAGTGATCATCGGTTCAATTGCTAGCGCCATGCCAATCATTATTTCTGGGCCGTTTCCAGCTTTACCAAAATTTAAAATATGCGGTTCTTGATGCATTTCAGTGCCAATTCCATGGCCACCGTATTCTCGTAAAATTCCATATTTACCCTGGGAAATTATGTATTGCTCAATTGCAAAACTAATATCAGTTAACTTGCCGCCACATTTTCCAGCCGCAATACCGTGCCACATAGATACTTCGCAAACATCCAACATTTTTTGATCTGCTGAATCAATTGGGTCAACCACGATTGAGAAGGCTGCATCACCATGCCAACCTTCAATAATTGCGCCACAATCAATGGAAACCACATCGCCTGGCATAATCATGCGATCGCCCGGAATGCCATGCACAATCTCTTCGTTAATAGAGGTACAAATTGTTCCGGAAAATCCGTGGTAACCCTTGAAATTTGATTTGCCGCCACCGCGTCGAATATTTGCTTCTGCAATTGCATCCAGTGCGCTAGTAGTTATTCCAGGTTTAATGTTTTCTTTAACTAAATCTAAAGTTTTTCTCACCAATAAACCGGCTTTGCGCATTGACTCTAATTGAGCCAAATTCTTAATTTGGATCGCCATTTAATTACCGTTTGAAAGGGCGGCAATAGCTCGCTTTGAAATATCAGCAACCTCACCTAGAGCGGCTATGCTTTTTAATAAACCAGTTTTTTGATAGAAATCGATTATTGGCGCAGTTTGTTCCGCATATACATCAAGGCGATGTTTAATAACTTCAGCTTTATCATCTTCACGTTGGTATAACTCGCCATCACATGATTCGCACTTAGTAGCGGTATCTGAATAAATTTTTCCACAACCACGACAAGTCCGGCGACTAGATAAACGTTTGATAATCTCTTCGTTCTCTATTTTTAACTCAAGCACTGCATCAAGCGGAGTTGCCGCTTGAATTAAGACATCGCTCAAGAATTCCGCTTGACCAATATTTCGTGGATAGCCGTCGAGCAGAAAACCATTTCCAACATCACCATGGGTAAAGCGATCTCTCACCATTTCGTTGGTAACCGAATCTGGCACTAAATTGCCATTATCCATAAATGATTTCGCTTGAATTCCAAGCGGAGTGTTATTTTTTAAATTCAATCGAAAAATGTCCCCAGTAGATATATGTGGGATAGCGAAGTGCGAAGCTAGTTGTACTGCTTGCGTTCCTTTGCCAGCGCCTGGTGGGCCAACCAGGATTAATCGCATTAGCGCAAGAACCCCTCATATGAGCGTTGTTGTAATTGGCTCTCGATCTGCTTTGCGGTATCTAAACCAACACCAACAACAATCAAGATTGCAGTTCCACCGAATGGGAAATTCTGTGTTGCACCAAATAAGACCAACGCAATGATTGGAATAACTGCAACGAACGCTAAATAAAGCGATCCAGGTGCAGTGATACGAGAGAGTACATATTGTAAATATTCAGAGGTTGGTCGACCGGCACGAATACCTGGCACGAAACCACCGTACTTCTTCATATTCTCGGCGACTTCATCTGGGTTGAATGTGATCGCAACATAGAAGTATGTGAAGAAAATAATTAATAGCGCATATGTAGCGATATAGATTGGGTGATCACCCTTAACAAAGTTACGCGAAATCCATACTGCCCAACCTGCGGTGCTATTTGAGAAGTTCACAATTAGAGATGGGATATATAACAAAGAAGAGGCGAAAATAACTGGGATTACGCCAGCTTGGTTCACCTTGATTGGAATATATGTACTTGTTCCGCCGTAGGACTTACGACCAATTTGGCGCTTGGCATACTGCACAGGAATTCGACGTTGCGCTTGTTCAACATAAACAACCATCGCAACAATCAAAACTCCAACAGTCATTACAAATAAGAACGCAACCCATCCTTTTGCAAGTTTGATACCCCAAAGTTGTCCAGGGAAACCAGCTGCAATAGATGTAAAGATCAGGATTGACATACCATTACCAACGCCACGATCAGTAATTAATTCACCGAGCCACATAATTACTGCAGTTCCAGCGGTCATAACGAAGATCATTGTGATAATTCGCTGCCAAGAAGTGTCCGGAATGATTGCTTCCGCACAACCACTAATCAAACGACCAGGTGTACGAGCAACTGCAATCAAGCCAGTTGTTTGCAGCACTGCTAGACCGATTGTTAAGTAACGGGTGTATTGGGTTAGCTTTGCAGTTCCAGATTGGCCTTCTTGTTTCAACGCTTCAAATCGTGGAATTACTACAGTTAATAATTGCACGATAATTGAAGAGGTGATGTAAGGCATGATGCCAAGTGCGAAAACGCTAAGTTTTAATAGTGCGCCGCCGCTAAACAAATTGATAAGGCCGAAGAGTCCACCGGTGTTTGCTTGTTTTAAACAAGTTTGCACAGCGCTATAAGAAACGCCTGGTGTCGGAACGATAGAACCGAACCGAAATAGCGCCATGATCGACATCGTAAAGAAAATCTTCCGACGCAAATCTGGCGTTTTGAAAGCCTTAGCAAATGCTTGCAGCATTGTTTAGAGTTCCTTAATACTTCCGCCGGCAGCAGAGACTTTCTCTTTAGCCGAAGCTGAGAATTTATGGACAGTAATATCAACTTTGACAGAGATATCGCCATTTCCAAGTATCTTGACTGGAAGTCCTTTACGCGCCGCACCAGCTTTAACTAGATCTGCTACTGAAACGTTGCCACCCTTAGGGAATAACGCATTAATAGTTGAGACGTTAACTGCTTGATACTCCACGCGTTCTGGATTTTTGAAACCACGAAGTTTAGGAAGGTGTTGTACTAATGGCATCTGTCCGCCTTCGAAACCAATACGAACTGTGTTTCGAGCGCGCGTACCTTTACCACCGCGACCAGCAGTTTTACCTTTTGAGGCTTCACCGCGACCTTTACGAGTCCTTGCCTTCTTAGCACCAGGTGCTGGACGAAGATGATGAACTTTTAACACCATAATTATTCGACCTCCTCAACTTTAATGAGATGGCGAACTGCGAAGACCATGCCGCGAATTTCTGGGCGATCTTCTTTCACCACTACATCACCAATACGCTTCAAACCAAGCGAACGAAGTGTGTCGCGTTGTTCTGGTGCGTAACCAACTTTTGAACGAACCTGCGTAACTTTAAGTCTTGGCATTATCTTCCTCCACCAGTTGCCTTGAAATTGGATTCGGAAACTAGAGCAGATGCGCGTGCAAGTGCTGCAGGCGCAACTTGTTCTAGTGATAGTCCGCGACGAGCTGCGATTGCTGTTGGGTGTTCCAACATCTTTAGCGCTGCTGTAGTTGCGTGAACCATGTTAATTGGATTATTAGATCCAAGAGATTTCGAAAGTACATCTGAAATTCCAGCGCACTCCAAAACTGCACGAACTGGTCCGCCAGCGATAACACCGGTACCAGGAGCAGCTGGGCGAAGTAGAACCACGCCTGCAGCAGCTTCACCTTGTACTGGGTGTGGAATTGTTCCTTGAATGCGTGGCACTTTGAAGAATGACTTCTTAGCTTCTTCAATTGCTTTTGCAATCGCTTGTGGAACTTCCTTAGCTTTGCCGTAACCAATTCCAAGTGTGCCGTTGCCATCTCCAACTACAACAAGTGCAGTGAATGAGAAGCGACGTCCACCTTGAACAACTTTTGCTACGCGGTTAATGAAAACCACGCGCTCCATATATGGGGACTTGTCTTGACGATCATCGCGACGATCCCGTTTTTCACGACGGTCTGGCTTCTTATTAGCCGTTACGTCGGTATCGGTCTTAGGTGCAACAGGTGTCATTAGAAGTCCAATCCATTCTCGCGAGCGCCATCAGCTAAAGCAGCAACGCGACCGGTGTAGCGGTTACCACCACGATCGAATACCACTGCTTTAATTCCTTGTGCTTTTGCACGATCGGCAACTAGTTGTCCGACGGTACGAGCTTTTTTGGTTTTATCTGCAGATGTCGAACGCAGATCCGCTTCCATTGTTGAAGCTGATGCAATTGTGTGGCCCTTTGAGTCATCAACAATTTGCGCAACAAGGTGACGAGCAGAACGTGTGACTACCAAACGTGGACGCTCGGTGGTTCCGGATACTTTCTTACGTACGCGGAAGTGACGACGGGTACGAGCAACAGTTGCTGAACCCTTAACGATTTTAGTTGTGATATTCATTATTTCTTACCTGTCTTTCCTTGCTTACGGCGAATGCGTTGTCCTTCAAGATGTAAGCCTTTACCTTTATAAGGATCAGATTTACGAAGCTTTTGGATTTTTGCAGTTACTTCGCCAACTAATTGCTTATCAACACCAGATACGGTGAATTCAGTCTGTGAAATAACATCGAATGTAATTCCAGTTGGAGCTGGAACTACGATTGGATGGCTATAACCAAGCGCGAATTCAAGATCTTTACCTTTTGCAGCTACGCGGTAACCAACGCCAGTAATAATGATTTTCTTGGAGTAACCCTTGGTTACGCCTTCAATCATGTTGGCGATCAGCGTCCGTGAAAGTCCGTGAAGTGAACGAGCAGAGCGCTCGTCATTTGGGCGAGTCAAAACGATTGTGTCAGACTCTTTTACAACAGTGATTGGTTCTGCAACATTTAGTGAAAGCGTTCCTTTCGGACCTTTCACTGCAACTGCAGCACCGCTAATAGAAATTTCGACTCCAGATGGAACCGTGATTGGCATACGACCGATACGTGACATCAGATCACCATACATAGGCGAGAACTTCTCCGCCTACGCCTTGCTTATTGGCTTGCTTATCAGTCAGCAAACCTTGTGAAGTTGAGATGATTGCAACACCGAGTCCGCCAAGAACTTTTGGAAGACCAGTTGATTTTGCGTAAACGCGAAGTCCTGGTTTGCTAACGCGACGAAGTCCAGCAATCGAACGTTCGCGGTTTGAACCGTACTTCAAATCTATTACTAAAGTTTTTCCAAAACCCTCTGAGTTCTGTTCAACTTTGTAACCAGAGATGTAACCCTCTTGTTGGAGGATTGCTGCGATTCGCACTTTTACCGATGAAGATGGCATTGAAACCACCTCATGGTAAGCAGTGTTTGCATTTCGCAGGCGACTTAACATGTCTGCGATCGGGTCTGTCATTGTCATACGTGGCCTTTGGCCTTTCTTAAAGTGGTTTCCAGTTAAGGACCTACTTCATAGTTGTTATTCGTGGACGATTAATTTTTTCTTTGATTAGTAGTTGAGAATCTCAACTAATTACCAAGAAGCCTTTGTGATGCCTGGGAGTTCACCGCGGTGCGCCATATTGCGGAAGCAGATACGGCAGATACCAAACTTTTGATATACAGCATGCGGACGACCACAACGTTGGCAACGTGTGTAGCCACGAACCTTAAATTTAGGTTTGCGACTAGCTTTGACGATTAGTGATGTTTTTGCCATTTTTTTCCTTAGCCTCTTGTCCTAATTAATCTTTGAATGGGAATCCGAGCGCACGTAACAACGCGCGACCTTCATCATCATTCTTTGCTGTAGTAACGAAGGTGATATCCATACCGCGAACTCGATCAAGTTTGTCTTGTTCGATTTCAGTGAATACAACCTGTTCGGTGATACCAAAGGTGTAATTTCCTTTGCCATCAAATTGTTTTGGTGAAAGTCCACGGAAGTCGCGGATACGAGGCAATGAGATGCTTAACAAGCGATCTGCAAATTCCCACATCCGGTCGCCACGAATTGTTACGTGAGCTCCGATTGGCATTCCTTCACGAAGTTTGAAGTTAGCAATAGATTTCTTTGCCTTTGTTACCAATGGCTTTTGACCAGTGATAGTTGCAAGATCTCGAATTGCGCCTTCAATAAGTTTTGAATCTTTAGCAGCATCGCCAACACCCATATTTACAACAATCTTGACCAGGGTTGGAATCTGCATCGCATTTTTAAATCCGAATTCGGCTTTTAGCGCTGGCACGATTGTTTCGCGATAGCGTCCTTTTAGACGTGGCAATGACGAAGTATTAGTTGTCATTAGATGTCCTTCCCGGTTCGGCGCGAAATTCGCACATTTTTTCCATCGTCATCCTTGCGAACGCCGATTCGTGTTGCTTGACCATCATCATCAAGGAGCATCACGTTGGAATAAGCGATTGGGGCTTCTACTGTAAGAATTCCACCGACCTTAACGCCGCGATCAGAAGTATCTTCTTTAGTGTGGCGCTTTACGCGGTTCACACCTTCAACAAGTACTCGAGCGGTTTTAGTATCGACAGAGAGAACTTTTCCAGTTACACCCTTATCTTTTCCGGCGATAACTAGAACAGTGTCGCCTTTTTTAATTCTGGCCATTGGTTATAACACCTCCGGAGCTAACGAAATGATCTTCATGAATTTCTTATCACGAAGTTCGCGAGCAACTGGTCCGAAGATTCGGGTGCCGCGAGGCTCGCCGTCATCTTTCAGAATAACTGCTGCGTTTTCATCAAAACGAATATATGAACCATCTGCACGACGGTTCTCTTTAACGGTACGAACGATTACAGCCTTTACGACTTCACCTTTCTTAACCTGTCCGCCAGGAATTGCATCCTTAACAGAACATACGATGATGTCGCCGATGCCGGCATAACGACGCGATGAACCTCCGAGCACACGAATACAGAGAAGCTCTTTTGCTCCTGTGTTATCCGCGACGCGTAGACGCGACTCTTGTTGAATCATTTTTTACGCCTACCTTTACTTAGCTCTCTCGAGGATCTCAACTACTCGCCAGCGTTTTGTCGCTGAGAGTGGCCGAGTTTCCATAATTCGGACGCGATCGCCAATGCCTGCTGAATTAGATTCATCATGCGCTTTTAGCTTTTTCGCCTTGGTTATAACTTTTGAATAGATACCGTGCGATGCACGATCTTCAACTTTAACGACGACAGTTTTATCCATCTTGTCGCTAACGACTACGCCTTCGCGAGTCTTGCGAAATCCGCGAGCTTGCTCAGTCATGCAGCACCTCCGATACCTAGTTCACGTTCACGCAACACTGTGTAGATGCGTGCAATTTCTTTACGGACCGCAGTTAAGCGACCATGGCTTTCGAGTTGACCAGTTGCTGCTTGGAAACGAAGGTTGAAAAGTTCTTCCTTTGCTTCTTTGAGTTTGGTTTCCAACTCTTCAACGCTCAATGGGCGAAGTTCTTCTGCTGTGATGATTGCCATTGTTATGCCTCCTCGCGACGTACAACGCGGCACTTGACCGGTAATTTGTGCATAGCGCGGGTTAACGCTTCGTTTGCAATCTCTTGAGTTACGCCAGAGATTTCAAACATCACGCGACCTGGCTTGATATTTGCGATCCACCACTCTGGAGAACCTTTACCGGAACCCATACGAGTTTCAGCTGGCTTCTTTGTAAGCGGACGATCTGGATAAATGTTGATCCAAACTTTTCCACCACGTTTTACGTGACGGGTCATTGCGATACGTGCAGCTTCAATCTGACGGTTAGTGACATAGCCACCTTCGAGAGCTTGAATACCGTAATCGCCGAATGCAACAGTTGTGCCACCTTTTGCTTTACCTGAACGACTTGGGTGGTGTTGTTTGCGGTGCTTAACACGACGTGGAATTAACACTATGCATCACTTCCTTCAGTTGTAACTGGTGAAGTTTCTGCTGATGTTTCTACTGCTGCTTCACGTGCTGCAACAGATGTCTTGGTAACTTCACCGCGTGGTGCGCGTGGTGCGTTGCGACGTGGTCGATCTGCTTTAGGAGCGCGAGCTAATGCAACTGCAGCAGCTTCGCGTTCAGCGCGAGATTGAATAACTTCACCCTTATAAATCCAGACCTTTACGCCGAGACGACCGAATGTTGTGTGGGCTTCATAGAAACCGTAATCAATATCCGCACGAAGCGTATGTAGCGGTACTCGGCCTTCTCGATAGAACTCTGAGCGCGCAATTTCTGCTCCGCCAAGACGTCCACCGCATTGAACTCGAATACCTTTTGCGCCAGCTTTTAACGCTGTCTGCATTGACTTACGCATTGCGCGTCGGAAAGAAACACGTGCTGCAAGTTGTTCTGCAATTCCTTGCGCAACAAGTTGGGCATTTGTTTCTGGGTTCTTAACTTCAAGAATGTTTAACTGAACTTGCTTGCCAGTTAACTTCTCGAGATCAAGCCGTAGCCGATCTGCACCTTCACCACGGCGACCGATAACGATGCCAGGGCGAGCAGTGTGTAGATCAATACGCACACGATCGCGTGTACGTTCAATTTCGATATGAGAAACGCCGGCGCGCTCCATACCTTTCTCCATTGAGCGACGGATCATGACATCTTCTTTTACATAATCTTTATATAGCTTTTCGGCATACCAACGAGATTTAAATTCAGTGGTGATACCTAACCGGAAGCCGTATGGATTTATTTTTTGACCCATTTATTCGGTCACACCCTCTCCTGCTTCGGCAGCTGCTTTTGCAGCTTTACGAACTGATTCTTTAGAAGGGCGGCGGTAATTCTTATCGTCAGAAAGTACGACAGAGATTTGGCTGCTGCGCTTCAAAATTTGGAATCCGCGACCTTGTGCACGTGGGCGGAAACGCTTCATGGTTTGACCTTCTTCAACAAGAGCTTCAGTTACCCAAAGTTCAGAAGCATCGCGAATTGCTGGATTCTTCTGCTTTGCGTTAGCAACTGCAGAGTTAAGCAACGTGTACACATCTTCGCTAACGGCGATCTGTGGTGCGAACTTCACAATGTTGATGGCTTCATCTGCACGAATGCCGCGAATTAAATTCACAACACGACGTGCTTTCTGAGGCGTAACGCGCAATCCGCGAACAGTCGCAGTTGCGATTAGGGGTGTATTAAGCATCCTTAACCACCTTTCGGTCATCTTGTTTAATGTGACCGCGGAAGGTACGAGTTGGTGAGAACTCACCAAGTTTGTGCCCGATCATCGCTTCAGTTACATAAACCGGAACATGCTTACGACCATCATGTACTGCGATGGTGTGACCAATCATTGATGGCGTGATCATTGAGCGGCGTGACCAAGTCTTAATAACAACCTTGGTGCCTTGCTCATTTTGAGCATCCACTTTTTTAGAGAGGTGTTTGTCCACGAATGGACCCTTTTTTAAACTACGAGGCATTTTTAAAGGGCTCCTTATCGGCTCTTGTTAGCTGGACGACGACGGACAATAAGTTGATCGCTCGACTTCTTTTTACGAGTTCGAACTTCAGGCTTACCCCAAGGTGAAACCGGATGCCGGCCACCAGAAGTTTTACCTTCACCACCACCATGTGGGTGATCAACTGGGTTCATAACAACACCACGAACAGATGGGCGCTTGCCTTTCCAACGCATGCGGCCAGCTTTTCCGTAGTTAATATTTGATTGTTCTGCGTTTCCGACTTCACCGACGGTTGCGCGGCAACGAACATCGATATTTCGGATTTCACCAGATGGCATACGAAGTTGTGCATATGGTCCATCTTTAGCAACGAGTTGTACTGATGCACCAGCTGAACGAGCAATACGTGCTCCTCCACCAGGGCGTACTTCGATTGCGTGAATCACGGTACCGACTGGAATATTGCGAAGTGGCAAATTATTTCCTGGCTTGATATCTGCAGATGGGCCATTTTCAATCTTGTCGCCTTGTTCTAATTTATTTGGCGCAATGATGTAACGCTTCTCGCCATCTGCGAAGTGCAAGAGTGCAATTCGAGCAGTACGGTTTGGATCGTATTCAATGTGCGCAACTGTTGCAGGTACGCCATCTTTATCATTACGTAAGAAATCTATTAAGCGGTATGCGCGCTTATGTCCGCCACCTTGGTGACGAGTAGTGATCTTGCCGGATGCGTTACGGCCACCCTTGCTATTGATTGGGCGTACCAAAGATTTTTCCGGAGTTGTACGGGTAATTTCAGCGAAGTCCGCAACGCTTTGCCCGCGTGAGCTTGGCGTTACTGGTCGCAATTTACGAAGTGCCATGATTTCTCCTTCTTCCCTTCCCGGTTTCCGCTAGGAAACTGGGCCTCCGAATATGTCGATCCGTTCACCAGCAGCAATTTGAACGATTGCGCGCTTGGTATCACTACGTTTTCCAATTCCGAGACGAGTAAGTTTTCGCTTACCTTCGCGGTTCATGGTGTTAACCTTTAGAACTTTTACGCCAAAAATCTTTTCAACCGCAATCTTGATCTCGGTCTTATTTGCAGTTGGCGCAACAATGAATGTGTATTTATTTTGATCTAGCAAGCCGTATGACTTTTCAGATACGACTGGAGCGATTAATACGTCGCGATAATCTTTCACGCTGACACCTCTACTTCGCTTTCACGAGCAACTGCAGTTGCAGCCTTGCCCTTTGCTGGACCGGCGATGAAATCTTTGATTGCATCGTGTGAAAAGACCACGTCATCGCTTACAACTACGTCATAAGCATTTAGTTGGTCAGCAACGATTAAGTGAACATCTTGAACGCTACGAAGTGAGCGCCAAACATCATTTTCGCTACGAGCAACTACAACGAGAACTTTTTTACGATCTGAGAATTGTCGAACTGCAGCAAGCGCGGCCTTTGTAGAAGGAGTTGAAACAATTCCCTCAACAACGTGGATTCGCTCATTGCGTTGACGATCTGAAAGCACGCCGCGAAGTGCAGCTGCGATCATTTTCTTAGGTGTGCGTTGATCGTATAAACGAGGCACTGGACCATGTGCAACACCACCGTGGCGTTGGTTAGGTGAACGAGTTGAACCCTGACGAGCACGACCAGTTCCCTTTTGTTTGAAAGGTTTCTTACCGCCACCACTTACTTCACCGCGGTTTTTCGCTTTATGCGAACCTTGGCGAGCTGCTGCAAGTTGTGCAGTAACTACTTGGTGAATTAGCGGAACATTTGCTTGTACATCAAAGATTTCAGTTGGAAGCGCGAAAGTTCCGGTCTTCTTTCCGGTTGCATCTTTAATATCGAGGGATAGCGACATGGCTTAAGCACCTGCCTTCGTGATGGTTTCTGAGATTGCAAACTTCGAAGCAGATCTAATGAAAACTGTGGCACCGATTGCACCAGGAATAGCACCCTTGATCAGGATGGTATTTGCAACTGGATCAACGGAGTGGATGCTGAGATTTTGTACGGTGACTTTTTCAACACCCATACGTCCCATCATTCGCTTTCCTTTAAATACGCGACCTGGTGTGGTTCGGTTACCGATAGAACCAGAGGTGCGGTGCTTGCGGTCAACACCATGTGCTGCGCCGAAACCAGAGAAGTTGTGACGCTTCATAACACCAGCAGAACCTTTACCGAGTGAGATACCGGATGCATCAATAATTTCACCAGCAGCGAATACATCTGCTCGTAGCTCTTGTCCTACTTGGTAGGCAGCAGCATTAGATGTGCGTAATTCGGCAACATCTTTGCGAGGGGTAACGCCAGCTTTTGCGAAATGGCCAGCTTCTGGCTTAGAAACTTTACGTGGATCAATTGCACCAAATGCAAGTTGGATCGCTTGGTAACCATCTTTTTCTACGGTGCGAACTTGTGTAACAACACAAGGACCAGCAGATACAACAGTTACTGGAACAACTTTATTGTTGGCATCAAAGACCTGAGTCATGCCGAGCTTGGTGCCAATAATTCCTTTAATGGCAGAGCCCTTTGATTGAGTATTATTTATCATCTCTGATCTCCTAGAGCTTTATTTCAATGTCAACGCCAGCGGGTAAATCAAGACGCATCAATGAATCAACGGTTTTAGGCGTTGGGTCGATGATGTCAATTAAGCGCTTGTGGGTGCGCATCTCAAAGTGTTCGCGGCTATCTTTATATTTGTGCGGAGAGCGAATAACACAGTAAGTGTTCTTCTCTGTTGGTAGCGGCACTGGACCTGCAACCGTTGCACCAGTGCGTTCGACAGTTTCAACGATTTTCTTCGCTGAAGAGTCAATCACCTCGTGGTCATAGGCCTTAAGCCGTATGCGGATCTTCTGTCCCGCCATTTCGTTCTCCTTTTTCTTAGTACTGCAAAATCTTTTTTAATAATTCGCCGAGTGGGTTTTACGCCACTCGGCGATTACTTATTTAATTACTTAGTTATTTTCGTTACTCGACCGGCGCCAACTGTGCGGCCACCTTCACGGATAGCGAAGCGAAGTCCTTCTTCCATAGCGATTGGCTGAATTAGAACTACGTTCATTTCAGTGTTATCGCCAGGCATAACCATTTCGGTTCCTGCAGGAAGAGTTACAACACCAGTTACGTCAGTTGTACGGAAGTAGAACTGAGGACGGTAATTGTTAAAGAATGGAGTGTGACGTCCGCCTTCATCCTTTGAAAGGATGTATGCAGAAGCAGAGAATTCAGTGTGAGGTGTGATTGTTCCTGGCTTGCAAACAACCTGACCACGCTCAACATCTTCCCGCTTCAAACCACGAAGAAGTAAACCAACGTTTTCGCCAGCTTGACCTTCATCGAGCAACTTACGGAACATTTCAACGCCAGTAACTGTGGTGGTTTGTGCATCTGGACGGATACCAACAATTTGAACTTCTTCGTTCACTTTGACGATACCGCGCTCGATTCGACCGGTTACTACAGTTCCGCGACCAGTGATTGTGAATACATCTTCAACTGGCATAAGGAATGGCTTATCAATTTCACGAACTGGTTGTGGAATGAATGAGTCCACAGCAGCCATGAGATCCATAATCTTTTCAGCCCATGCAGCGTCGCCTTCTAGCGCTTTTAGCGCAGAGATGCGAACGATTGGAGTTGTATCTCCTGGGAATTCATACTTGCTTAGAAGTTCACGAACTTCCATTTCTACAAGTTCAAGAATTTCTTCATCGTCAACCATGTCGGACTTATTAAGTGCAACAACGATTGAAGGAACGCCTACTTGACGGGCAAGTAGAACGTGTTCTTTTGTCTGAGGCATTGGGCCATCAGTTGCAGCTACTACAAGAATTGCACCGTCCATTTGAGCAGCACCGGTGATCATGTTCTTGATGTAGTCAGCGTGTCCTGGGCAGTCAACGTGTGCATAGTGACGTGCTTCGGTTTGGTATTCAACGTGTGCGATCGAGATGGTGATACCGCGAGCACGTTCTTCTGGCGCCTTATCGATCTGATCGAATGCGCTTACCTCGTTAAGAGTTGGATACTTGTCGTGAAGCACCTTGGAAATCGCAGCAGTAAGAGTGGTCTTACCGTGGTCGATATGACCAATGGTGCCGATGTTTACGTGCGGCTTATTCCGCTCGAACTTTGCCTTTGCCACTGTGGTTCCTCCTAATATATTTTTCTTATTTAACTTGCCTGGTTTTGGTTTTTATTACTGGTTGGGTATTCGTTTTTGGTTACTCGCCGCGAATTTTCGCGATGATTTCCTTCGAAACTGCTGCCGGAACTTCGGCATAAGAATCGAATTGCATGCTGTAACTCGCGCGACCTTGAGTTCTGCTTCGTAGATCTCCGACATAGCCGAACATCTCTGAGAGCGGAACAAGTGCCTTTACGATGCGAGCACCGGAACGTTCGTCCATAGCCTGAATTTGGCCACGACGACTATTGAGATCGCCGATGACATCACCCATGAAATCTTCAGGGGTAACGACTTCAACCGACATCATTGGTTCGAGGAGAGCAGGACCAGCAAGTTTTGCTGCTTCCTTGAACGCCGCGATACCAGCAATCTTGAAAGCCAATTCCGATGAGTCAACATCGTGATATGCGCCATCAAGAAGAGTTACTCGTACATCTGTAAGTGGATAACCAGCAAGTGGTCCACTCTGCATTGCCTCTTGGCAACCATCATCTACTGATGGGATGTACTCACGTGGAATACGTCCACCTGTTACTTTATTTACGAATTCATATCCGCCTTCAACTGCACCAACTGGAAGTGGCTCAAGTGCGATTTGAATCTTCGCGAATTGACCAGAACCACCAGTTTGTTTTTTATGGGTGTAGTCGTGACGAGCAACTGGCTTACGAAGAGTTTCGCGATAAGCAACTTGTGGCTTACCAACGTTAGCTTCAACTTTAAATTCGCGACGCATCCGGTCTACCAGAATTTCAAGGTGAAGTTCACCCATTCCACCAATAATGGTCTGGTTGGTCTCTTCATCAGTACGAACATGGAAAGTTGGATCTTCTTCGGCAAGACGTTGAATAGCAGTTCCTAGTTTTTCTTGGTCGCCCTTGGTCTTAGGTTCAATAGCTACGTGAATAACTGGAGCTGGGAAATCCATTGATTCTAGAATTACTGGTTTATCTGGATCGCAAAGCGTGTCACCGGTTGTTGTTCCCTTAAGACCCATTACCGCGATGATGTCGCCAGCTTGAGCTGTCGGAATTTCTTCGCGCTTGATCGCATGCATTCGGTAAATCTTGCCGATCCGTTCTTTACGATCTTTTGTTGAGTTCAATACGCCAGAACCTGATTCCAATACGCCGGAATAGATACGTACGAAAGTTAATTTTCCAAGGTGTGGATCGCTCATGATCTTGAAAGCTAAGCCAGAGAATGGTTCTTTTGGATCTGGTTGACGTTCAATTTCAACGGTCTTATCGCCCATTTTTGTACCAACGATTGATTTAACATCAAGCGGGCTTGGTAGGTAACGAGTTACCGCATCAAGCATTGGTTGTACACCTTTGTTTTTGAAAGCAGAACCAGTAACAACTGGAGTTGCTTTGTCAGCCAAAGTTGCGCGACGGATACCAGCGATAATTTCAGCCTCAGAGAGATCTTGACCATCAAGGTACTTCTCCATGATTGCGTCATCGCAATCAGCAAGAGTTTCGATTAAATCGTGACGAGCTTTAGCAGCTTTCTCTTTAAGATCTTCTGGGATCTCTTTAGTTTCATAATCTTCACCTAAAGTTGTCTCCGCAGACCAGACCAGAGCTTTCATTGCGATCAAATCGACTACGCCAATAAAGTCACCTTCTGCGCCAATTGGAATTTGCAGAACTAGTGCAGTTGCGTGCAGACGCTCGCCGATCATTGCAACGCAACGATCAAAAGATGCGCCGGTACGGTCAAGCTTGTTGATGAAACAGATACGAGGAACGTTGTAACGATCTGCTTGACGCCAAACTGTTTCTGATTGTGGCTCTACGCCAGCTACGCCATCGAATACCGCTACTGCGCCATCGAGTACGCGAAGTGAACGTTCTACTTCAACGGTGAAGTCAACGTGTCCAGGTGTATCAATAATGTTAATTGTGTTGCCATCCCACATACATGTGGTCGCAGCAGATGTAATTGTGATGCCGCGTTCTTGCTCTTGTTCCATCCAGTCCATAGTGGCTGCGCCATCATGAACTTCACCGATCTTGTAGTTAATTCCAGTATAGAAAAGGATGCGCTCGGTTGTGGTGGTTTTACCCGCGTCAATGTGCGCCATGATTCCAATATTGCGAACCTTGGCTAGGTCGATCGCTGTATCTATTGCCACTTTTTCGATTCCTTTTCTTTAAGCTATTTGAGTTCTAATTAAGTACGAATTACCAGCGGTAATGCGCAAATGCCTTATTGGCTTCCGCCATTTTGTGGGTATCTTCACGCTTTTTCACTGCTGCGCCAAGACCGTTGCTTGCATCTACTAATTCATTTGTTAAGCGCTCTGACATCGATTTTTCACGACGTTCGCGGGCGTTATCTACTAACCAACGAAGTCCAAGAGTTGTGGCACGAGCTGTTTTAACTTCAACTGGAACTTGGTATGTTGCGCCACCAACACGTCGTGATTTAACTTCAACAGTTGGCTTGATATTGTCGAGTGCGCGCTTCAAAGTAATAACTGGATCTACTTGAGTTTTTCCGCGGCAACCTTCGAGAGCTGCATAAACAATTCCTTCAGCAGTTGAGCGCTTTCCGTGTGAAAGAACTTTGTTAATTAACGCAGTAACAACTGGTGAGTTGTAAACCGGATCAGCAACAACTGGTGACTTGGGTGCGGGACCTTTACGTGGCATTTATATATCCCCTACTTCTTTTCTCGTTTAGTGCCGTAGCGACTACGTGATTGCTTACGATCTTTAACACCTTGGGTATCAAGAGATCCACGTACAATTTTGTAACGAACACCTGGCAGATCTTTTACGCGACCGCCACGAACAAGAACGATGGAGTGTTCTTGCAAGTTATGTCCTTCACCTGGAATGTATGCAGTTACTTCCATGCCGCTTGTTAAGCGAACACGTGCAACTTTTCTTAAAGCAGAGTTAGGTTTCTTTGGAGTAGTTGTGTAAACACGAGTACAAACACCGCGGCGTTGTGGTGAACCTTTTAACGCAGGCGTTGTTGTCTTATCTTTATTCTCGGCGCGGCCCTTACGAACCAGCTGCTGAATAGTTGGCACTACTTGTCTCCATCTCTCGTTCCCGACCCACGCGGTCGGGTGTGTCGAAATTAATTCGCAATTAACTACAGAGAAATCTGCAGATTGGAATAGCTCTCTCGTAAAAAAGAGCAGGGCGTGAGAGTAACTCACGCCTATAGGTAAGGTCAAAACGGTCCATTACTCCTGCTCCCCTAGAAAAAGGCCCTTTTTGCCCTCCCGACACGCCGCCCGTGATTTCCGGGCCAAGCCCTTATGCTTGCCGAAATGGCCAAAATCCTGGAAAAACCCCGTCTTCGAGGGGTAATTCACCTCGTTATGTCCCCAATCTCGCTGGTGGCTGGGCTGATCTTGGTAACTATCGCCGGTGAACTTCGCGGTCGCATCACCGCTGGCATCTTCACCCTTACCGCCGTAACGCTCTTTACTTGTAGCGCGCTCTATCACCGCGTGAAATGGAAACCTGGTCCACATGCGCTCTGGCGCAGAATTGATCACGCAAATATTCCAATTCTTATCGCTGGCACATACACACCATTTGCAATCTTCTTGCTCGAGAAAAATCAAGCAATCATTTTGCTCTCCGCAGTTTGGGGCGGCGCTTTAGCAGCAGCGGTATTTAGAATCGCTTGGATTAATGCGCCGCGTTGGTTATACGTACCAATCTATATTGCACTTGGTTGGGCCGCAGTTTTCTATCTTCCGACTTTCTGGAAAGTTGGCGGCGTTGCAGTTTTTGTTTTAATTCTTACTGGTGGCGTTCTCTACTCTGCTGGCGGAATTATTTACGCGTTGAAGAAACCTAATTTCTCAATCAACTGGTTTGGCTTTCACGAATTATTTCATGCAATGACCGCTGCTGCATTCTTAACTCACTTCGCAGCTGCAGTGATTGTGATTATTCGTTAATTAAAAAAGCCCGCCTCAATTAAGAGACGGGCTTAATTTCTAATTACTACTTACCGCGAGCATCCGATTCGAATTCATCGAGACGAATTGCTTCACCTGAACCTGATTGTTCAAATGGTGTGAAGTCATATTCATCGTAAGCTGCGTAAACCGCGGCCTTAGCTTCCTCAGTAGGTTCAACTCGCACGTTGCGATAACGAGCAAGACCTGTACCTGCCGGGATAAGTTTTCCGATGATGACGTTCTCTTTGAGGCCAAGAAGTGGATCGCTCTTCTCCGACAACGCTGCATCGGTAAGTACGCGAGTTGTTTCTTGGAACGAAGCAGCTGATAACCAAGATTCAGTTGCAAGCGATGCTTTAGTGATACCCATAAGTTCTGGGCGACCTGAAGCTGCTTTTCCACCAGCTGCAACCGCTTTACGGTTTTCAGCTTCGAATCGGAGCCGGTCAACTAATTCGCCTGGCAACATATCAGCGTCACCTGGTTCAAGAACGGTGATTCGCTTCAACATTTGACGCACAATAATTTCAATGTGCTTATCGTGAATATTTACACCCTGAGATCGATAAACCTCTTGGATTTCATTCACTAAGTGAATTTGAGTTTGGCGTGGGCCAAGGATACGAAGTACTTGCTTCGGATCAATTGCGCCAACCACCATTACTTCACCGACAGTAACTCGTTGGCCATCTTCGACCTTAAGTTTTTGACGACGTGTAATTGGGTAAGCAACTGCTTCGCTGCCATCGTCTGGGGTCACAATGATCTTCTTACCCTTTGCATCTTCCAAGAAGCTAACTACGCCAGCAGTTTCTGCAATTGGCGCAACACCCTTAGGTGTACGAGCTTCGAAGAGTTCAACGATACGAGGCAAACCATGGGTGATTTGAGTTTCACCTGAAAGCATTGCACCACCAGTGTGGAAGGTACGCATTGTGAGCTGAGTTCCAGGTTCACCAATTGATTGCGCAGCGATAATTCCAACAGCTTCGCCGACATCCACGATTTTGCCAGTAGCCATTGATCGGCCGTAGCACTTACCGCATTGTCCGACTTTGCTATCGCAAGTTAGAACTGAGCGAACTTTAACTTCAGCAACACCAGCAGCAACAAGTACATCGATGATCCGGTCACCGAGATCGGTGCCAGCAGCAACAAGTACTTTGCCAGCTACTGAAATATCTTCAGCAAGTGTGCGTCCGTAAATTGAAGTTTCAACGTGTTCATCACGAGTTAGCGCACCGGTTGATGACTTAGTAGCAATTGCTGCCATTAAGCCACGTTCGGTACCGCAATCTTCTTCGCGGATGATGACATCTTGGGCCACGTCGCAGAGACGACGAGTTAGGTAACCCGAGTCCGCAGTACGTAACGCAGTATCAGCAAGACCTTTTCGAGCACCGTGAGTTGAAATGAAGTACTCAAGTACCGATAGACCTTCGCGGAAGTTAGATTTAATTGGACGCGGAATAATTTCACCCTTTGGGTTAGCTACAAGTCCGCGCATACCTGCGATCTGACGGATTTGCATCATGTTTCCACGAGCACCGGAGTAAACCATCATCCAAACTGGGTTTGTCCGAGGGAAGTTCTCTTCCATTTCCTTCGCAACTTCGTTAGTTGCTTGGGTCCAGATTTCAATTAACTCTTGACGACGTTCGTCATCGGTAATAAGTCCCTTTTCGTATTGGGATTGAACCTTGTCAGCACGAGTTTCGTAGCTTTCCAAGATTTCCAATTTACGAGATGGAGTTACAAAGTCTTCGATACCAATTGTGGCACCGGCACGAGTAGCCCAGTGGAAGCCAAGTTCTTTAAGTCCATCAAGAACGTTAGCCACAACAACCTTTGGATAACCTTCTGCAAGATTATCAACGATCAAACCAAGTAACTTCTTGGTAACGTCATAATCAACATATGGGAATCCTTCTGGCAACACTTCATTAAATAGTGCGCGGCCAAGAGTTGTTTCGCGAGTTGCGATTACGCCGTTCTCCGCAATACGAATCTTTACTTTCGCTTGTAGAGATACTGAATTTTGATCGTGCGCCATTAACGCTTCTGAGATTGAGGAGAAGATACGTCCTTCACCTAATTCATTCTCGCGAAGTGATGTTAAGTAGTAGAGACCAAGCACCATGTCCTGAGTAGGGGCAGTGAGTGGTCGTCCGCTTGCTGGCGAAAGAATGTTGTTTGAAGACAACATCAAAATACGGGCTTCGGCTTGCGCTTCTGCAGAAAGTGGCACGTGTACCGCCATCTGGTCACCGTCGAAGTCTGCGTTAAATGCAGTACATACGAGTGGGTGAATTTGGATCGCTTTACCTTCGATTAGTTGTGGTTCGAAAGCTTGGATACCTAAGCGGTGCAAGGTAGGTGCACGGTTTAGCAGTACTGGATGCTCGGCAATAACTTCTTCCAAAACATCCCATACAACTGCACGTGAACGTTCCACCATGCGCTTTGCAGATTTAATATTTTGTGCGTGGTTCAAATCAACTAAACGCTTCATCACGAATGGTTTGAATAATTCAAGTGCCATTTGTTTAGGTAGACCGCATTGGTGCAACTTGAGTTGTGGACCAACAACGATTACTGAACGGCCAGAGTAGTCAACGCGCTTTCCGAGCAAGTTCTGACGGAAACGACCTTGCTTACCTTTAAGCATGTCTGAAAGTGATTTAAGGGGACGGTTTCCTGGTCCAGTTACTGGGCGACCACGACGACCGTTATCAAATAGCGCATCAACAGCTTCCTGCAACATACGCTTTTCGTTATTAACGATAATTTCTGGTGCACCAAGATCAACCAAACGCTTCAAACGATTATTACGGTTGATTACGCGACGATAAAGATCGTTTAGATCTGAAGTTGCGAATCGTCCGCCATCGAGTTGAACCATTGGGCGAAGATCAGGTGGAATGACTGGAACACAATCAAGCACCATAGATTCTGGAGCGTTTGATGTGTTAAGGAATGAGTTAACGACTTTAAGACGCTTGATCGCACGAGTCTTCTTCTGACCCTTACCGGTCTGGCTTAAATCATTTAACTTATCAAATTCTGATTGCAGATCGAAAGTGCGTAGTCGGGCTTGAATTGCAGCTGCGCCCATTGCACCCTTGAAATACATTCCGAAACGATCGCGCATTTCGCGATAAAGGTTTTCGTCACCTTCGAGATCTTGAACTTTAAGATTCTTGAAGCGAGTCCAAACTTCTTGGATGCGATCGAGCTCGCGTTGTGCGCGTTCGCGAATTTGCTTCAATTCACGCTCTGCGCCTTCCCGGATTTTTCGCTTCTGATCAGCTTTTGCATCTTCAGCTTCTAATTCAGCGAGATCTATTTCGAACTTCTGTTGACGTCCAGCTAATTCAACATCGCGACGAGTTTCAATCTTTTTAATGTCTGAGTTCAACTTCTTCTCGAGTTTTGGCAAATCTTCTTCACGAAGTTCGGCATCAACTTCAGTGATCATGTATGCCGCGAAATAAATTACCTTTTCTAGATCTTTTGGAGCGAGATCAAGTAAGTAACCAAGTCGGGATGGCACGCCTTTGAAATACCAGATGTGAGTTACAGGTGCTGCAAGTTCGATGTGACCCATACGTTCACGACGGACTTTTGCACGAGTTACTTCAACGCCGCAACGTTCGCAGATAATTCCTTTGAAACGTACGCGCTTGTATTTACCGCAATAACATTCCCAGTCACGAGTTGGTCCGAAGATCTTTTCGTCGAAGAGACCATCTTTTTCTGGCTTGAGTGTGCGGTAGTTGATGGTCTCTGGCTTCTTAACTTCACCAAAGGACCACTCACGAATATTTTGCGCCGAAGCGAGACCGATTCTTAATTCATCGAAAAAGTTGACATCTAACATAGTTATTTATCTCCTCAAACTTCTTCAACAGAGCTTGGTTCAACTCGGGACAAGTTGATACCTAACTCTTCGGCGGTTCGGAATACTTCTTCATCGGTATCACGGAGCGCAATGGCGACGCCTTCAGATGAAAGCACTTCGACATTGAGACATAGTGATTGCATTTCCTTAACAAGTACCTTGAATGATTCTGGGATACCTGGCTCTGGAATGTTTTCGCCCTTAACAATCGCTTCATAAACCTTTACGCGACCAAGCACGTCATCCGATTTAATTGTGAGCAATTCTTGCAAGGTGTACGCAGCGCCATAAGCTTCCAGCGCCCAAACTTCCATTTCGCCGAAGCGCTGACCACCGAATTGTGCTTTTCCACCGAGTGGTTGTTGGGTGATCATGGAGTATGGACCAGTTGAACGTGCGTGAATCTTGTCGTCTACCAAGTGGTGGAGCTTCAAGATATACATGTAACCAACTGTGATTGCTTCTTTATATGGCTGACCAGTACGGCCATCAAATAATTTTGCTTTTCCGTTTGGTCCAACAAGTTGCATTCCATCAGCATTTGGAAGTGTTGATCCAAGTAGACCTTGAATTTCATCTTCGCGAGCGCCGTCGAATACTGGAGTTGCGATGTTGGTATTTGGCGCAGCTGATGCAGCACCGATGGTGTGCATTCGCTTCTGCCAATCTTCCTTATCGCCACTTACTTGCCAGCCACTCTTTGCAACCCAACCTAAGTGAGTTTCAAGAACTTGACCAACGTTCATGCGACCAGGAACACCGAGCGGATTAAGAACAACATCTACTGGAGTTCCATCTGCAAGGAATGGCATATCTTCAACTGGCAAAATCTTGGAGATAACGCCTTTGTTACCGTGGCGTCCTGCGAGTTTGTCACCATCTTGAATCTTTCGCTTCTGTGCAATGTAAACCCGAACTACTTGGTTAACACCGGCAGGAAGATCGTAACCATCTTCAAGATCTTGAAGTTTTACACCGATTACTTTTCCACCTTCACCGTGTGGAACTTTGAGTGAGGTGTCGCGAACTTCGCGAGCTTTCTCACCGAAAATTGCACGGAGCAAACGCTCTTCTGGCGTTAATTCGGTTTCGCCCTTTGGCGTTACCTTTCCAACAAGAATGTCGCCCGGAACTACATCAGCGCCGATACGAATGATCCCACGCTCATCAAGATCTGAGAGAACTTCTTCAGAAACGTTAGGAATGTCGCGAGTGATTTCTTCAGCACCAAGTTTGGTGTCGCGAGCATCAACTTCATACTCTTCAATATGGATAGAAGAGAGCACGTCATCTTGTACTAAACGTTGCGACAAGATAATCGCGTCTTCGTAGTTATGGCCTTCCCATGACATAAATGCCACGAGCAAGTTCTTACCAAGCGCCATTTCACCTTTATCGGTACATGGACCATCGGCAATTGCTTGACCGGCCGCTACTTTGTCGCCAGCATTAACGAGCACTTTCTGATTTCGAGAAGTGCTCTGGTTTGAGCGAATGAACTTCTCTAGATAGTAGGACTCTTCTTTGCCATCTTCTTCTTCGATAATAATTACATCTGATTGAACTGAAATAACTTTGCCGCTCTTTTTGGCAAGAAGTACATCGCCAGCATCTATAGCTGCGCGGTATTCCATACCAGTTCCGACAAGTGGAGATTCAGAACGCATCAACGGCACAGCCTGACGCATCATGTTAGAACCCATGAGCGCACGGTTTGCATCGTCATGCTCTAAGAACGGAATCATTGCGGTAGCAACCGAAACCATCTGTCGAGGTGATACATCCATGTAATCAACTTCTTCAGCAAGAATGTTTTCAACTTCGCCACCACGACGACGAACCAATACGCGAGGTTCTGCGAAATGGTTATCTTCAGTTAGCGGAGCATTTGCTTGCGCGATTACGTGTTCGTCTTCTTCATCAGCAGTTAAGTAATCAACAGCATCTGAAACTTTGCCGTTTGTTACTTTGCGATAAGGAGTTTCTACGAAACCAAATGGTGTGATGCGTGCATATGTCGCAAGCGATCCGATAAGTCCAATGTTTGGACCTTCTGGAGTTTCGATTGGACACATACGTCCGTAGTGCGATGGGTGCACATCACGAACTTCAAAACCAGCACGATCTCGGGAAAGACCGCCGGGTCCAAGTGCTGAAAGTCGACGCTTATGCGTTAAACCAGAAAGTGGATTTGTTTGATCCATGAACTGTGAAAGTTGTGAAGTTCCGAAGAACTCTTTAATTGATGCAGTGATCGGACGGATGTTGATCAAAGTTTGTGGCGTAATAGCTTCCACATCTTGAGTTGTCATACGTTCACGAACAACGCGCTCCATACGAGAAAGACCGGTACGCACTTGGTTTTGAATTAATTCACCAACAGAACGTAGACGGCGGTTACCGAAGTGATCGATATCGTCGATTTCAACACGTACTTGCTTGCCGTACTCCATCAGCGCTTCGCCCTTATGAACCGCTACTAAATAGCGAATTGTCGCGACAATATCTTCAATAGTGATTAAGCCCTTATTTAGCTCATGATCTAGACCGAGCTTCTTATTCAACTTAAAGCGACCGACCTTGGCCAAGTCATAACGCTTTGGGTTGAAGTAAAGATTTTCAATTAAGTTTTGTGCAGCTTCTTTAGTTGGTGGTTCACCTGGACGCATCTTGCGATAGATATCAAGAAGCGCTTCATCTTGAGTATGAACAGTGTCCTTCTCAAGTGTTTGCTTCATTGATTCGTAATCGCCGAATTCAGATGCAACTTGTTCATCAGTCCAACCAAGTGCTTTTAAGAATACTGTTACAGAAAGTTTGCGCTTGCGGTCAATACGAACGCCAACGAAATCTTTCTTATCAATTTCAAATTCCAACCATGCACCACGGCTAGGAATAATCTTTGTTGTGTAAACATCTTTATCTGATGTCTTTTCAATTGTGCGTTCAAAATAAACACCAGGTGAACGAACAAGTTGTGAAACCACAACGCGCTCGGTTCCGTTAATTACGAAAGTTCCACGAGGAGTCATTAATGGGAAGTCGCCCATAAATACTGTTTGAGATTTGATTTCACCGGTGGTGTTGTTGGTGAATTCTGCAGTTACGAACAATGGAGCTGCGTAAGTTAAATCGCGCTCTTTACATTCAGCGATGCTGTACTTCGCTGGTTCGAAACGGTGATCGCTAAAGGAGAGCGACATTGATCCTTGAAAATCTTCGATTGGTGAAATCTCTTCAAAGATTTCTTCAAGGCCAGAAGTTTTTGGAACTTCGCCTCTGCCAACGCGATCATTAAGTCCTAGTCGAGAACGCCAAGCATCATTTCCAAGTAACCAATCAAAACTCTCTGTTTGCAGAGCTAATAGGTTTGGAACTTCTTGCGGTTCCCGGATTTTGGCGAAAGATACGCGTAACGGTGCAGTTGATTTTTTCGCGGCCAAGATATGTCCTCCCAAAGTACGTTGTCACTACTTAACTTGCGGACTAACTTTTTTTCCACACAGCTCACGCTAGGTCTCAGCCGCTATATGCAAGGACCCAAAGGTTTTTGTGCGAAGGGGCAGGTTACCTCTCACCCCCATTGGCTGTCCAATTTTTATCCCATTTATGCTAGAAAAAGGTCAGGCCCCCCTGTATAAGGGGGGCCTGACCGCGTAAACCAGAGTTACTTGATTGTGACCTTTGCGCCAGCTGCTTCAAGAGCGGCCTTTGCCTTTTCAGCAGTTTCTTTAGAAGCCTTCTCAAGCAAAGTTGCTGGAGTTGCATCAACTAGATCCTTGGCTTCTTTCAAACCAAGGCTGGAGTTAAGTGCACGTACTTCTTTAATAACTGCAATCTTCTGTGAACCAGCTTCTTCAAGAATAACTGTGAAGTCTTCTTGAGCTGCTGCTGCTTCGCCGCCTGCTGCTGCGCCGCCGCCTGCTGCTGCTACTGGAGCTGCTGCAGTTACATCAAATTCAGTTTCGAATGACTTAACGAAATCAGAGAGTTCGACAAGTGTCATTTCTTTGAATTGGGACAATAGATCTTCGGTGCTTAGCTTTGCCATTTTAGTTTCCTTTATCTTTTGGTGAGGGATTAATTTTCAGGGGTTGCTTCTGGTGCACTTTCAGCCGGAGCTTCTGCAACAACTTCTGCTACTGGAGCTTCTGCAACAACTTCTGCTACTGGAGCTTCTGCAACAACTTCTGCAACAACTTCTGCAACTGGAGCTGGTGTTGGGGTTCCGCTTTCGGCTTCGCGTTTAATGCGAAGTGCATCAAATGAACGAGCTGCTTTAGCAAGCGATGCTTTCATCGCACCAGCAAGCTTTGCCAATAGAACTTCGCGAGATTCGAGATCTGCGAGTTTCATGATTTCGGCAACTGAGATTGATTTACCTTCGAAGATTCCACCCTTGATTACAAGTAATGGATTTTCTTTTTGGAAGTTCTTCAAACTCTTTGCAGCTGTAATCGGATCACCTTTAATAAAGGCAACTGCGGATGGTCCCTTAAGAAGTTCATCAGGAACCGAAACGCCTGCTTCTTTTGCAGCGATCTTTGTCAAAGTGTTTTTAACTACGGAGTACTTAGTATCTGCACCAAGTGAACGACGTAGCGCCTTCATTGAGGTCACGGATAATCCGCGATACTCAGTCAATACAGTTGCTTGTGCAGATCGAAAATCTTCGACCAACTCCGCAACCGCAGCTGACTTATCAGGGCGAGCCATTTGGCTTCCTTTCATTAAGTAAAACTTTTTACCGTAAATGTAAAAATCCCGTCACGCATAGATGCGTACGGGATAAATCTCGTATCGAACCTATGCGGGCTGTCTTTCGACATTTACTTCGATCACTTTCGTAACCGAAACCAGCAGTCTCTGGTGAGATGACGAAGGCTAGGACATAAGTCCTAGCCCAGTCAAACTCGCTAATCCCGCTTGGAAGCAGGGTAATTATTGAATCGCGGATCCACCTTCGCGAGCGAAGTTTGGATCTAACGCAATTCCAGGTCCCATCGTTGAGGAAACTACTGACTTCTTAATGAAGCGTCCCTTTGATGATGCTGGCTTTGCGCGCATAATTTCTTCAATCGCAGCTGCGTAGTTCTCTGCAAGTTGTTCTGCAGTGAATGAAGCCTTTCCGATTAAGAAATGCAAGTTTGAATTCTTATCAACGCGGAATTCAATCTTTCCGCCTTTAATATCGTTAACCGCTTTTGTTACATCAGTTGTAACTGTTCCGGTCTTTGGGTTAGGCATTAAACCGCGAGGTCCAAGTACTTTACCGAGTCGTCCAACTTTGCCCATTAGGTCTGGTGTTGAAACAACTGCATCGTAATCAAGACGGCCCTTTGCAACTTCTTCAATTAATTCATCTGCACCGACAATATCGGCGCCAGCTGCACGAGCTTCATCAGCGCGTTCTCCAGCTGCGAATACAAGTACGCGAGCAGTTTTACCAGTTCCGTGTGGCAGGTTAACTGTGCTTCGTACTGTTTGATCAGCTTTCTTTGGGTCAACGCCAAGTACGAGAGCAATTTCAATGCTCGAGTCATACTTTGTAACTGTGGTTTCTTTAACTAACTGCATTGCAGTTAGTGGTGTGTAAAGCAGGTCAGCGTTAACTTTCTCAGCTGCTGCTTTATATTTCTTACTGCGCTTCATTTGCTTCTCTTTTCGGTTGTTGGAAGTTGTGGTTAGCGGGCTTGCGCGGCCCTCCCACGATTGCTTGTCGTACTTATTTAGTTTTTTTAAAGTTATCCGTTGTTGGTAATACCCATTGAGCGAGCAGTACCAGCGATGATTCGTCCGGCAGCTTCAATGTCATTTGCATTGAGATCGGCCATCTTAATTTTTGCAATTTCCTCAACTTGCGCCTTTGTCAGGTTAGCAACTTTGTCTTTGTGAGGAATAGCAGAACCCTTTTCGATACCGGCAGCTTTCAAGATTAATCGAGAAGCAGGTGGTGTCTTAGTGATGAAAGAGAATGTGCGATCTTCGTAGACAGTGATCTCTACTGGAATGATCTGACCCTTTTGGCTTTCAGTCGCGGCGTTATATGCCTTAACGAAATCCATGATGTTGACACCATGTTGACCGAGAGCTGGACCAACTGGTGGAGCAGGTGTTGCTGCGCCAGCCTGGATCTGCAACTTGATCATTGCTTGGACTTTTTTCTTTGGTGCCATGGTTGTCTCCTAGATTTTCTGTACTTGGTGGAATGAAAGTTCTACCGGGGTTTCGCGACCAAAGATTGAAACCAATACCTTGAGTTTTGCTTGCTCCGGCATGATTTCGCTGATGGTTGCAGGCAACGTTGCGAATGGGCCATCCATAACAGTTACTGATTCACCAACAGTGAAGTCAACAACTCGGATTTCTGGCTTAAGTGATGCTTTAAGTTCGCGTGGCATCAACATCTTTTCCGCTTCCGAAATTGGAAGTGGGCTTGGGTGATGCGAGTTGCCAACGAAACCAGTTACGCCAGGCGTATTACGTACGCAAGACCAAGATTCGTCATTTAGATCCATGCGGACCAAAACATAACCTGGGTACACATTTCTGCGAACTTGCTTACGTTGGCCGTTTTTAATTTCAGTTACTTCTTCTTCTGGAACTTCAATTTGGAAAATGAAATCTTCCATGTTTAGTGAAGTAATACGGTTCGATAAGTTTCCTTTAACGCGCTTTTCATAACCGGCGTAAGAGTGAACTACGAACCAATCTCCAGGTGCGCGGCGAAGTGCGGCACGGAACTCTGCAAGTTCAGGGCTAACTACTTCTTCCACTTCAACTTCTTCTACATCTTCAACTAATAAATCAGTTGCTGCTTGCGCATCAACGGCTGCCTCTTCTGCAGTTAATTCAGATTCGAAATCAGACATGTTTACCCTCCCTTACCCAAATACCCAGAAAACTAATTTTGTAAGAATTAAATCAAAAAGCGAAACTACGGCGATAATAAATGACACGAAGACAAGTACGACTGCGGTGTATGTACTCAATTGCTTGCGAGTTGGCCAAACAACTTTGCGCAATTCATTTAATACTTGGCGATAGAACAGCGAGATTCGACCAAAGAGGTTTAACTTCTCTTCAGTTGAGTTTTCTACTTCACTCATCTCTATTACCTTTCTATCTAGTTACTACTTTTGCTGATCGAGCAGGGCAGGAGGGACTTGAACCCCCAACCGCCGGTGTTGGAGACCGGAACTCTGGCCAATTGAGCTACTGCCCTTCGGGTGCCTAACTAGTCTCGATTAAATTTGGACATGGGAAATCATGACCAATTCATAATCGTATTAATCTCTACTGAAAATTCAGTCGAGGTTTTTTTAGACTATTTAAACGCCAGGCGGGAATTGTAGGTCAGGAAGACCCATTTGGTCTAACTCGCGCCTGAACCCCTCCTTCGGGCAGACTTCGGAGATGGAAAAGCCTCGCCTATCTCGCCGGATCGCTGCAATCGCAGAATCGGCCACTCTTGCTGTTGATGCAAAAGCGAAAGCGTTAAAAGCTGCGGGACGTCCCGTAATTGGTTTCGGTGCTGGCGAACCAGATTTTCCGACTCCGGATTACATCGTTGCTGCCGCTGCCGCCGCAACCGGCGTGGTTGCAAACCACCGTTACACACCAACGCCAGGTTTACCGGAGATGCGAGAAGCAATCGTTAATAAAACAAAGCGCGATTCCAATTATGTAATTAGTGCTGACCAAGTTCTCGTAACTAATGGCGGTAAACAATCGGTTTACCAATCATTCGCGAGCATCGTCGATCCAGGCGATGAAGTTTTATTACCTGCACCATATTGGACTACATATCCAGAGTGCATCAAATTAGCGGGCGGCGTACCGGTAGAAGTATTTGCTGATGAATCACAGAATTATTTAGTTACCGTAGCCCAACTTGAAAAAGCGCTTACACCTAAAACTAAAGTTTTACTCTTCTGCTCCCCTTCCAATCCGACTGGATCGGTTTATTCGACAGAACAAGTCAAAGCCATTGGTGAATGGGCTGTAAAAAATAACCTTTGGGTAATTACTGATGAAATTTACGAACACTTACTTTATGACGGTGCGAAAGCGCCATCACTTCCGGTACTTGTTCCAGAGTTAGCCGACCGTTGCATAATTCTTAACGGTGTTGCAAAAACTTACGCAATGACCGGTTGGCGCGTTGGTTGGATGATCGGACCTAAGGATGTAATAAAAGCTGCGACAAATCTACAATCACACTTATCTTCAAACGTTTCAAACGTTTCACAACGCGCAGCAATCGCTGCATTGACCGGTGATCTCTCCGCAGTCCACACAATGGGTGAAGCATTTAACCGACGTCGTAAGTTAATCGTGCAATTGCTCAATGAGATTCCAGGAGTTACCTGCCCAACCCCTACTGGCGCTTTCTACGTTTATCCATCAGTAAAAGGCGTGCTCGGTAAGGAAATTCGCGGGAAGCGCCCGACAACTTCAATTGAATTAGCCGCGTTAATTCTCGATGAAGTTGAAGTAGCGGTCGTACCTGGCGAAGCGTTCGGACCTTCTGGTTATTTACGTTTCTCTTACGCAACTAGCGATGCCGATATTGTTGAAGGCGTTGCTCGAGTTAAAGCGTTATTGAGCGAAGCTAAGTAATTATTCGAGGGTTAGACCCACGAAATGTACTTCCGGCTCTAACGTAATTCCGAATACCTCTTTAACTCTTCCGCGGGCATTTCGCGCTAACTCTGCAATATCAGCCGCCGTTGCAGTTCCGCCATTTACTAAAGCTAAAACATGTTTAGAAGAGACGTGTGCGCCTGCGTGCACTTCACCTTTCTTTACACCCGCGTGTTCCATTAACCATGCTGCTGAAGTTTTAATCCGACCATCACTCTGTGGCCAACGCGGAGCACCTTCGGGAAGTTGCGCAGCTTGCTCTTGGCTAAGAATTGGATTAACAAAGAATGAACCAGCCGACCAAGAATTTGGATCGTTCGCATCCAACAACATTCCCTTGCTAGCCCGAAGCGACAACACCGCTTTTCTTACATCACTTATTGGGGCTCTATCTTCGAGTTTAATTCCTAAGTAATTTGCTAGCTCTTGATACTTGATCGGTAAAGATATTTCACCATTTCGCAATTGAAAAGTCACATCTAAAATTACATATCGGTTTGGTTCTTTCTTAAAGATGGAAGAGCGATAAGAAAAATCACAACTTTGGTTTGTGAAAGTTTTCTGTTCATTGCTCTTGCGGTCAAAAGTGCGAACTTTCGCAATAACTTCGGAAATTTCGTGGCCGTATGCACCAATATTTTGAATAGGTGCACCGCCTACAGTTCCAGGTATTCCGCTTAAAGTTTCTAAACCTGCAAAACCTTTGCTCATAATCCACGCTACAAATTGATCCCAATCTTCACCAGCAGCAACGGTAATCATGCCGCCGCTACAAGCATCTACTTCATAAGTATTGCCTTTAGTTTCAACTCGAATCACAGTTCCTTTAAAGCCAGCATCACCAACTAAGACATTAGAGCCACCACCAATTACAAGTAGCGGTTCGCGCGAACTATCTGCCTCTTGAATAGCTGCAATTAATTCGGCCTCTGTAGTTGCGTGCACGAATTTCTGCGCGGGTCCACCAACATGCAAGCTGGTGTACTTAGAGAGGTTTTCCATAACGTAAGGCTACCTGCGCAATCTAAAATTGTCGGTGTCAGAACTTTTAGAGGAGCGAAACCGTTGCTTTCGCCATTCCCAATACTTTAACTCCAGCACATTCCGCAGTTATATCTAGCTTTACTTGCCGAGCCGATACTTCTTCTATTACTGCGCTTATAGTTATTTCAACATCGACCCCAGCAGGAACTACAACTGGCTTGGTAAAACGCGATGATATTTCGGTTACAGCAGCGCTATGTCCAGCCCACTTCGTTACATATCTACCGGCGAGCGCCATAGTTAACATGCCATGTGCAATTACATCAGGTAGCCCAACTGCTTTTGCGACTTCCTCATCTTGATGAATTGGATTTTGATCACCACCAGCATTGGCATACTCCACAAGTGTCGCCCGATTAATCTTGTAAGTTTCGGCTGGTATTTGATAACCAAGTTCTACTTTTCTCATCCGCGCATCACCAGAGTGGTCCATTGGACTTGGGCTAACTCTTCTTCACAATGTAAGTCAGTCCGGACTGTAACAATCTCATTACCTGCAACAGCTCGATAAGTTTCAATTGTTGAAGTACATGTAACTTCATCGCCGGCATGCAGCGGGCGATTGTTTTGAAACTTCTGATCCCCGTGAACTACCCGAGTCCAATCCAATCCATTCTCTTCAAGGAGCGCTTGGGAAGGCCCAAGTGAAATCATGATCGAGTATGTAACTGAAGAATTAATTATTTCGCTCTCGCCAATAGCATGCGCAAAATTAGAGATTGATTCTTGGGTGACTTTAAATGTGGTTGAACTCTTACGACTCTTCCCGACGGCATCGGGATTAAACATCAGTTAGACCTTTGAAAGAAAGGTTTAGCGAGTTTCGCGGTGCAGAGTTGATGCGTTGCAACGTGCACAGAACTTCTTGAGTTCCATACGATCGGGATCGTTGCGACGGTTTTTACGAGTGATGTAATTACGTTCTTTGCAGTCAACGCATGCCATAGTGATCTTTGGGCGAACATCCGCACTCTTGCTGGCCATGGTGACTCCTCTTTATCTACAAGTTATTGAGGGAGCGAGAATACCTAAGCACCCTGTGGATGGCAAAAAACTGAAATACCCCGCATGAATACGATACCCAATCAAGAAAAAGTACCCCGGAGCGGCAGTCGAGTTAACGACTTCGTCCGGGGCGTTCGTGAGGAAGTATACAACATTTTTCCACTGCACAGATTTGATATTTATCTAAACGAGAGCGGCCAAAATTATGTTCGCGCGCTTCGGTTATATGCCTGGAATATTGAGATTTCGGCGGCGTTATTAGGCGGTTTACATATTCTTGAAGTCACCCTGAGTAATTCAATAATGCAACAACTAACTAAATCTGAAATGAAATTGGATTGGTGGAACACGCCAAAAATACTTTTTCCAGACTCTTTGAAAATCATTAATAGTTCCAAAACTAAGTTTCAACCGAATTCTAAAGGAAGGTCCGAATTGTTAGTGCCAGAAGTAGGTTTTGGTTTTTGGATTGGGCTATTTGCAAAGAGATACCATCAGAATCTATGGGGGCCATATTTAAGGCGTGCGCTTCCGAATTATTCTGGAACAAGAGCGAATATTCATGGAGAATTAGAAGAGATTCGACTGTTAAGGAACCGAATTGCACACCACGAAACTGTATTCAACAAAAATATTGCGGAACTTCACTACTCCATAATTAGAATTACATCATTCGTTAATTCCGAGGCTGGTATCTGGCTTAAAAAGAATTCGCGTGTTGATGCGGTTTTAAAAAAGAAAAGTCTCGTACTCAATGGTGAATACGAGACTTCTTTCTAGTAGCGGAGGCGGGATTTGAACCCACGACACAGCGATTATGAGCCGCTTGCTCTACCAAGCTGAGCTACCCCGCCGAGCCCCCTATCGGAATCGAACCGATGACCTTTTCCTTACCATGGAAACACTCTACCAACTGAGCTAAGGGGGCGAATATCCGCAAATCTTACCGCTACTAATACTGTTGTAAGAAATTACCGTTTGGGATCAAGCACAATTTTGCCAGTTGTCGCTCTCGACAACATTGCTCGATGTGCATCTGCTGCAGCTGAAAGTGGATATGTTCCACCTATATGTGGCTTTAATTTTCCACCAACAATCAAACCAAATAACTCAATTAATACATCAACTAATAACTCTTTCTTACCGAAACAATTCATCAACCAAAACCCACTAATAGTTCGCGATCCATGCATTAAAGAACCGGGATGTACTGATTGTGGTGCTTGGCGGGAAGCCATCCCGTAGAAAACTAATCGGCCAAATGGCGCTAACGCTTCTAATGATTGATCGAATGTTTTTCCGCCAACCATTTCCAGAATTAAATCAACAGGTTTGCCGTTATTGGCCGCGATTAACGCGCCTTTTAAATCTTCGGCTTTTGCATCAACTACAGCATCGGCGCCGAGCTCAATACAAAGTTTTTTCTTTTCATCTGAGGATGTAACTGCGATAACAAAAGCGCCCCAGAACTTTGCTAATTGAATTGCAATCGAGCCAACTCCGCCGGCTCCGGCATGTACCACAACTGATTCGCCCTTTTTGAAATGTCCTACTGTTTTAATAATATGAAATGCAGTAGTTCCTTGAACCGCCATCGCTAACGCAGCGCCATCGCTAACGCCATCTGGAATAGGAATTAAAGTCGCACTTGCTACCGCAACTTTTGAGGCATATCCACCTTGGCCGACAAACGAAAGAACGCGCTTACCGCCTGCAGTAGTACCAACTACTTCAATCCCAGGAATTAACGGAAGTGTTTGCTTTGCTAAGTAACTGTCCTCGGTCTGGTGGGTGTCTGCGTAATTAATTCCAATCGCAGTTACATCAAGGATCTCTTCGCCAGCTCCTGCAATTGGATCTGGGAGTTCGGTTAGTTGCATAACTTCTGGACCACCAAATTTGGTGATCTGAATGGCTTTCATATTTATCCTTTAGTGGAACCGAGAGTTAAGCCGGAGATGAATTGCTTTCTTAGAACGAAGAATAAAATAACTGTGGGAGCGGCTGCCAAAATAGCACCAGCAGCTAATAGATTGAAATCTGTCACGAATTCGCCATTTAATCTACGCAAACCGGAGGTTATCGGTCGCTTAGAATCCTGCGATACAAGTATTAACGCCCAGAAGAAATCGTTATAAATCCAGGTTGTCATTAATACTCCGAGAGCTGCAAGTGGTGGCCTAATCAAAGGCAAAATAACGCGCCAATAATGGGTGAATACTGAAGCGCCATCCACGATTGCAGATTCGGAAATTTCTTTTGGAATTGTCTTCATATATGAAGAGAGTACAAATGTCGCAAAGCCGGTTTGGAATGCCACGTGAATCAATATCAAACCAAGATAATTGTTATATAGAAAGTTGCGATTTCCAACTAGATCGCCAACCCAGATATACATCCAAAAAACGGGAATGTATACCAACACTGCCGGCAACATGTTTCCAGCAGTAAAAACTAATAACAATGGCAAACTAAATTTAAATTTATAGCGCGAAACTACGAATGCGATTAACGATCCAAGGAAGAGCGTAATAATAACGGCAGGAATCGTTACATATAGCGAATTCAGGAAATAACCTAAAATATGCATCTGCTTAAAAGCTGCGAAGTAGTTATCAAAATTTAATCGCTTCGGCCAAGAAAATACGCCATAACTAACTACATCGCTATATGGTCGTAGCGAGGTCCAAATCGTCCAAAGAATTGGAAAAATCCAGACGAAAGCAAAGAACCCGATAAATGTGGAGATGAAAGCATCTTTACGTTTCTGGCTATTTCGATACTTCTGATCCTGAACGATTGTGCTCATTTATAAATCCTCTTTAAATACGGTACGCAAGTACCCGATAATTGGGCCAATGCAAAGTAGTAACAAGATAACGGCTAACGCAGCGCCTTTCATCGAAATTCC
>CAIRHO010000066.1 GCA_903878415.1 uncultured Actinomycetes bacterium | reverse complement strand
GAAGCGATTGTAAATTCGATTCGACATGGAAAAGCCAAATTTATTTCGGTGGTGGCTAAGGTGGAAGATGGCATCTGTGAAGTGGTGATAACTAATGATGGTCTGTTAAAAGCTAGCGGAGCCAGAGGGCTTGGATCTACTTTGTTTGATACTTTTGCAGATTCATGGAGTATTGAGGAAGTTCTAGACGGGACCAAGATGTGGTTTAAACTCCCCCTATCGCAATCTAGTATCGGATAATGGCTATGGAAAAAAGATGGCAGGAGCGCGCTAAATCGGCTTTAAACGCATATCAAATCTCCATTATTGCCTTGATGTTGGTACCGGATTCGATTGCGATTGGACTAGCTGCGATTGTTGCATACGCGAATCGATTCCCCGATGCAGTAGCTGGAACTATGACCACACCTGCGATTAACCAATTCGAGTATAAAAATATTTTGGGCGGCATTGTAATCGCTTGGATTGCAGTTTTAGTTTTTTCTGGAACATATAAATTTAGCCATGCGACGCTGGTGGTTTTCAACCTTAGATTGCTACTTAAACGATCCTTTGCCTTCTTCTTCTTCCTTGGCTTCTTATCTTTCATATTAAAAGCATCATTCTCGCGTGGCGTTTTCTTGTTGATGCTGGGCAGCGGATTGGTTTTTCTTTTTATTACTCGGATTGTGGTTGCAACACTCATTCTTCGTCCGCTAATAATGCAGAAGAAGATTCACACGAAGATGATGATTATCGGTAGAGATAAGAAGGATATTGAAGATCACTCAGATTGGATTATCACAAATCGCCGACTTGGATTTGCCGTGGTATCGAGATTAGTTTGCTCTGAGATTACTCTGAATTGGATTGAAGAGTTTGATAAATTACTCCGGCACAAGAAAATTACTGAAGTCTTGTTATTGCCTGGCATGGAAACAGATAAGAATTTCTCAAAATTCATTCACTACTGCGAAGATTTCAGTATCCATGTGAACTGGATTCCGTTGGACTCGGGCAATTTGGGTTATTGGTTGATTCCTTCTCCGCAGGAAGGTATCCCTTTCTTAACTTTTGAAAAATCGGAGATATCACTTACAAACCGTTTGGTGAAGCGTGTTTTCGATCTATTGTTTGCTATTTCGATAATGATTTTACTTACTCCATTATTTATTTTGCTCTGGATTGCTGTGTTAATAACTAGTGGGCGGCCAGTCTTCTATTCCAGCGTTAGGGTGGGTCTTAACGGCAAAACCTTTAAGTTCTACAAATTCCGAACCATGATCAAAGGCGCTGATAAATTGGTTTCGCAGGTTGCAAATGTCCACGGTGACAAACATGTTCTCTTTAAGAATCCGGATGATCCAAGAATTACCCCGATCGGTAAATTTCTTCGAAAATATTCGTTGGATGAATTACCTCAATTTTGGAACGTAATAACAAACTCGATGTCAGTAGTTGGCCCAAGGCCAGCGCTCCCTAGCGAGGTAAACGTTTATAGCTCAATCTATGAGCGCAGGTTGATTGCTAAACCTGGAATAACTGGGCCCTGGCAGATTAGCGGTAGGTCAGATCTAGATTTACGTACCAGCGTTGCACTTGATCTGAATTATCTAATTAATTGGAGCTTTACCAGAGATATTTGGATTATTCTGGCGACGATTGGAACGGTATTTCGAGGAAAAGGCGCTTACTAATTAAGCGCGAGATTTAGCGTCTTTCATTAACTCTTCTTTAAAGCGCTTTCCCTTTACATGTTCGAAAGCATCATCACGATTGATCCGAGCTAAATCTTCAGCACGTGGTGCATAGCGAGATTCCGCAAGTTCTTTAGCGCCGTATGGACGATAGTTATTTCCGTAATAACGTGGGTAGCCATATCGATATCCGTATTCATACTCAAGATGAGATTCAGGAATCATATTTAGAATTACGCCAAGGATTGTTGAACCGACTGCTTGGATTGCATCTCGGCATCCAGTGAATTGTGGCTTTTTAGTTACGCCAGCACGAATCATCAAAATGGCGCCATCTGCTTTTGCAGTAACGATTGCAGCATCAGTCACTGGGAGTAGCGGTGGGCAATCGATGATTACATAATCATAAGTTTTGCGGAGCAATGCGATTAAAACATCGAATGTTGCGGAACCTAGAAGCTCAGATGGATTTGGTGGAACTTTTCCGGAGGCAAGAATATCTAAACCGGATTTCTCTTCTTGACGGAGTAGTTTCTTTAATGCAACTTTATTGATCTTCTTTTGGCCGCTAAGAAGTTCACTTAATCCTGCAACATTTGTTGTGACATCCATGTAGATAGGCACTTTAGGACGGCGTAGATCGGCTTCTACCAAGATAGTTTTCGCGCCGGCTTGAGTAAGGGAGAGCGCTAAATTAATTGCACCAGTTGTCTTTCCTTCTCCGGGAAGCGCGGAAGTAACCACGATAACTTGTGGGTGATCATCCGGACGTAGGAATTGTAAGTTGGTACGCAAAGTTCGATATGCCTCAGTACGTGCTGAGTAGCGGCCTATTTGAGTGAGCAGCGGCTTCTCATCAGCATCTTTATCGAAACCAATTGCTGCAAGTAATGGAGTTCCGCCGAGATCATCCTCGTTTTTAATGGTGTTATCGAGAATTCGGCGGAGGCTGGCAAGTCCAATACCTAAACCAAGTCCAAGTAATAAACCGAGTGCAAAGTTTATGGTTTTCTTAGGGCTAGATGGTGCGCTAGGTACAACGCCGTATTGCACTGTTGAAACTTTTACTGGGGAATCGACCCCTTGCCCGTGAAGTTCAAGGTTTCCAACAGTTGCGCCAAATTGTTCAGCAACTGCATTAGCGATTGCGGCAGCGCGGTTTGGATTGCTATCAGTGACGGTGAGTGCAATCAAAACGGTATCGAGCGGCGCTGATGCGGTAATTTGTTCAGCAAGTGCGGCCGGCGTAATATCTAATTGCAACTTTTCAATTACTGGATTCAAAGTTAATGGTGAGTTAATAATTTGCGCATATGACTTAACCCGTTGTTGCGAGAAACTAGATCCAGTTGCAAGTGCGGAGATATCTAACGCAGATGCAGGTGTGGAAACGAAAAGTTCCGCTTGTGATTGATACATCGGCGTGGTTGTGAAAGTAATAACAACAGCAGCAAATAAACCAAGAATTACTGAACAAGTAATCAAAATTCGATTCTGAACTACTAGCCGCCAATATTGAATTAGCTCCATTGTCGTTACCTCCTCACCTAAATATGAGTGAGTGACCCTGATGGGTTACCTGACATACTGATTAGGGTAACTTTTTACGCACAAAACGGAGAATTTGTTTTCTAGAATTGAAGTAAAGCCCGAATGAAGATGAACCTAAATAGGTAGCTAGAGCGATTTGCGTTGTAAAAACCGAACAAGAATTAGCCCAATTCCTACGCTCAGCGCATTTGAGAGGAAATCCCGAAAATCGCTGACTCGCCCCGGAATTGCAATTTGGACTAGCTCAATTACCGCTGAAATTAAAGAACCAAGTAGAAAAATATTTACTAATTTTAATTTTGGAAAAACTATATGCGTAATAAGTGCGAAAGGCGTAAGCATGAAGAAATTGGCAATTGCAACAGCGCGATCGTTGGCATAGAGAATTTTATAGAAAAGGTTTGCGTGGGTTTGTAAATACTCTGTAATTGAAGTGGTGGAATTGCTTTCAAGTACTGGTCTTGGAAAGAATACGAAGAGAAATAGTGCAATTAAATAGACGCCAAGTAGTGAAGCTGAAATTAAGAATCGGCGAGAGTATCGGCTATCGGAATTCACAGAGTAACCTTACGCTATGAAAATCGTAACGGTCTGCGCTATGAATCAAGCGCGCTCCCCGTTTGCGCATGCGGTGCTACAACGCAATTTTCCCGAATATGAGATCTCTTCTTGTGGCGTGCGAGCTATTTTAAATACTGCCATCTCACAAGATGTCGTTGTAGTGGCTAAAGAGTGGGCAGTTCCGATTTTAAAGAAAACTTCAACAAGTGTCGATTTTGATCAAGAGGAGATATTGGCAGCAGATTTAGTTATCTGTGCCGATCCAAGTTATAAAGAGAATATTCGCGCGATTGGTTACGAAGGAAAATTAGTTAGCTATGACGAATATATTTTTGATCAAGATTTCATGCCGATTGATCCAGTTGGGTATCGAACCGAGCAATTAAAGCGCGAGCTAGCCAAGATCGGTGCGTTAAGCATTAGGGCTACTTTAGAATTTGCCGGAGTTAAGGCGAAGCATCCAATTTTTGCTGTGATTCCATATGGAACGAGCGATTGCGAATTAGCGCTTGCGCATGCGCAATTGGAACGAAAAATCCGCGGTGCAGTTTTAATCGATTCAGATTTGCGGGCCCCAATTGAAGTTGAAGCTGGTGAAATAGGTCTGGCGAGAGTTGAGTTTGATTGCGAAAACTTAGAATGTGAAATCGCACTCGGGGTGACGGATGCTCAAATCCTTAGCGCTAACCGTCACTTAGATAATCCTGAGGCGGTATTTCTCGATTCAGAATGGCGGAAGTGGTTGCTCGCAATTGCCGAGAACCAACCAATAGTCTTGCTTACTGGTCCACGCCATAGCAAAGCGCGACCGCTCCCAGATTCTTACTTCGCCGCGATTTTGGCAGATGAGGTTACGGTGATCGCAAGTTGAGACGATTTAACAAGCCGTGGCAGATCGCGCTCATTGCTATTGGTTCCGCGTTAATTTTGTTGGTTAGCTACACCGCGATTTTAGTAGTTCCAACAATTTCACACGGAAAAAGTTATATCTCTGCAATTAAATCTGGTGCGGATTCCGCCGATATTAAAAGCAAAGCAGATGCGTTAAATAGAGATGTAACTCGCATTTTTGGCTTAAGTAAGTGGCCAATAATTAGGCAGGTGACTGGGTTTTTTGGTTTTAATTTTTCACCGATTCAAAATGAGATAGTTAGCTTAATTAGCACTACTGCGATTCTCGGCGTAAAAGATAAACCACAGACCTTTCTATTAGCATTCCAAAATAGCGCGGAAGCGCGCGGTACTGGCGGAATTTTAGGCTCGTATGCGATTGTAAAGATCGAAAATGGAAAATTAACCGTTCAACAAACTGGTTCTAATGCTGGATTGAAATCGCTAGAAGAAATTCCGCTAAAGATGCCTGCAGAATACGGTGCGCTCTACCGAAGTGATCCAGCAATTTGGCAGAACTCAAACCTCTCCCCGCATTTCCCATATGGCGCGGAAATTTGGATGGAGCTATGGCGGTTACAGACCGGTCAAAAGTTGGATGGCGTGATTGCGGTTGATCCAACAGCACTTAGTTATATTTTGAGAGCTACTGGTCCAATAAAACTTGCTAGCGGCGAAGAAATTAACTTCGATAACGTTGTCGAGAAAACTCTTAAAGAGGCATATAAGCGATTTGAATTCGACAATATGGGGCGAAAGCAATATTTAGTCGACATCATGAATGCAACTTTTGAGCAGATTATGGCTTCGAAGTTCCGAAAATTGGCAATGGCGCTTGCGATTAGAAATGGAATTTTGGAGAACCGATTACTCATCTACTCTACAAATAGCGATGCGGAGGCGCTCTTTGCTAAGACTCGGCTCGGTGGCTTTATGGATACTTCGCTAAATAACGAGTACCGCGCGGTAATTGAAAATATCGATGCTAGCAAATTAGATTATTATTTGGAGCGAAATATAAAGGTTTCCGAGCTCGAATGCGGTTCGAGTGCTAAAACAGAGGTGAAGATTAAGGTAACTAATACTGTTACCGATGCAAAGAATCTTTCGGCCTACGTACTGACTCGTGCGGATAATAAGTCTTCACGCAATCTTGTTGCCGGACAGCACCGCTTTAAAGTTTTCATCTACGGACCAACTTCAAGCACTTTGGTATCTGCTGCTTTGAAATCTAAGAGTGGCTCAGCAGGTGGCGTTGCAACTGAACGTGGTCGTCCCGTACTTGTGGCGGATGTGGACTTGCTGCCGGGTCAATCCGATGAAGTTAGCGCTATTTTCTCCAGCGGAGTCGGCGAATTAACTTTTATAG
>CAIRHO010000065.1 GCA_903878415.1 uncultured Actinomycetes bacterium | reverse complement strand
CTTGCAGTAACTTTTGTATATCCAATATTTCCAAGTAACCAAGCAAATCCAGGTTGAATTAACCCGAGCGGGATCACAAATTTCCAAGGCAACTTGATTTGAATTCTCCGAATAGTTATGACAATTGCAATTACAAATAGTCCGACAAGAGATTCAATCAAAGAGAGCAAAATTGGGGACATATTAACAACCGCTAAATCTGCCAATGGATTACTCAGCCCCCAACTAACCATTGCTAATACCAAAATCAGATAAGGGTTAATTTTTGCGCCGATCATTTTCAGCTAATTTTGCAAGATATTGGTTATATTCCACTAATGCATCTGGCTTTCCTTCAGAAAGCAAACGATCTGAATTACGATCTAACCGTTTAGCTTCGCGAGCATCATCGCGAACCCACTGAATGAAGGTCGCGATTAATGCAATTACGATTGGAATTTCTCCCATCGCCCACCCGATAGACCCACCCAATTTTTGATCGGCGATTAAATCTATAAACCAAGGTCTTTGCAATGAAGCAAAATAGCCACCATCTAATAAGGCTGAAGAAGACATAAGAGCTATTGAAAAGAATGCATGGATACTCATGGCCGCGAACAACACAATAATCCTCACCAAATGTGGAACTTTTCTAGGGTTTGGATCAATCCCAACAATTACATGAAAGAAAAGCATGCCAGCCAAAATAAAATGAATATTCATTAGTAAGTGGCCAGAATGCCCAGTCATTAAATTTCCAAAGAGAGAAGTGAAATACATAATAAAGAGCGAGCCATCAAATAACGCCAGTGCAACTATCGGGTGCGTTAAGAGAGCAAGTGGCTTTGAGTGCAATATCGCTACTAACAACCCCTTCATGCCACGTTCGTTTTCATCTCGCCCGGATGGAAAAGTTCGTAACGCCAGTGTTATTGGAGCGCCAAGAATTATTCCGATAGGTGCAACCATCCCCAAAATCATGTGGGCGATCATGTGAAATGAGAAAGCAAAGTGCGAATAAAGTCCAAGACCTCCGCTAGTTGCATAGTCGATTGCGGCAATTCCTAGCGCAAACGAAATAGTTCTTCCTACTGGCCACTTAACTCCCACTTTATGCAATATAACTACGCCACGAATGTATAGCAGGGTCGCCACAACAAGCAGACCAATAAAGATTCCGTCTGCTTCATATCCCCAAAGCAAATTGGAGAGAGTTGGAGCAGCTGGCATCTGAATTCCTGTGATTGAAAGTGATCTATCCACATTTGGTTCTACGCCATTAACTAACGGCGGTGCTGATCTTGCTAACCACGCACCGAGCGCTGTAGCAACTAACATTATTAATAGCTCGTTAAGGATTAAGCGCACCATTTTGGTGCTCCCAGTTAAATTGTTAAGAATAAACTTACGTTGCTTATACCCGAAGCCAATCAAAACGGCAGTTAAAACTATTTTTGCAATAACAATATATGCATACTTAGAACTCCAAGCTGAAATAAAATTAAGCCGAGTCCAAGCATTTGTCGCTCCACTTGCAGTAACAATTAGCGCAGCCCATAAAGCAACACTGCTAAATCTTGGCAGCGCAATAAATCTGACCTCTTCGGCCATAAAAAATAGCGAAATCAAGCCGCCAACCCAGATTGATATACCTAAAACATGAAATATCAATGATCCAATAGCTAAGCCATGTAACCCAGATTGGCTGCCGTGGCTTTGAAAAATCGGAGTAATAATTCCAATAATTCCAATCAACAGAAGAGTAATCGTTGCTCTTATATTTCGAACTATGGGTGCAACAATTGCAATTGTAAGAGCCAAAACAACTTGCATTAATTGAACTTTGCCCAGTCCGGTTTGTGACAAATAGGATCTAATGGTTGTAAAGTCAAAAGTAGATGTGATTGGTTCTGCAAGAAGATTGCTGAGAGTTAATAGTATTACTAAAGATTCGGAAATCGCCCAGCAAATAGCAAATCCAGTTATCCACTTTAAGTTCGAGATCGCTGATTTTCTTAAAAATCCATTGCTTTCTAAGTGCAGAAAACTTATTGAAAATAGCAAGCCAATACAAGTAACTCCGAAAGTTATACTTAAGAAATTTACAATTGGAGTTAAAATTACAACTAAAGTGCCTGGATCAGGAATCCCATTTTGTACGCCTGTTGCGAGCATCATCACTTCTTAAAAGTTTTTTTGGCAAAGCGCGAAATTAGAATTAGCATGAAGAACGCAAAAACTAATAGCCCAATTACTAAGTAGTCTGTAATCTTATTAGGATTTGAATTATTCGTTATTGGTTCTGGGGTTGGAGATATGGAATTGGTTTTTATCTGTGAAAGGCCATTTACCGTAAATTTGAAGGTGCCATCTAACGGAACATCATTTAAGGCAAGTAGTTCATAAGTAACAACATAAACTCCAGAATTAGTTAATGGCTTTAGTCCAACGATTAAATTATTACCATCAACAGTAATTGAGCCATCATCAATGCGAGCGCCACTCGGATCGATAACTGTTATTTGACTTCCTAAATCCAACAAAGCTCCGGAGCCATTAATGGTCACCGAATTTGGCGCAACAGTTAGAACTGAATCAATAATTGGATCGGTGCTAATAATGGAATTCGCTAAGAGTGGATTTATTGTGACCAATGTTAAAAACGAAACCAAAATCGCAACTACTATCGGTTTTCGCACGCTTGTCTCCGCTTCCATCCAGTGCTGGATTCGCCTCAATACTCTCATCAATCTAGAATTATGCCTTGTGCCCACCTATGAATACATCTGTAATGAATGCGAACTTGCCTTCGAGGCGGTTCAATCATTCTCAGATGAGCCAATCTCCATCTGTCCTGCATGTGGCAAAGGGGTACGCAAGGTTTATTCAAATGTAGGTGTGGTTTTCAAAGGTTCAGGTTTCTATAAAACAGATTCTCGCAAAGCTGCGAGCGCTAGCACCACTTCTACGCCAACTACATCTAGTACACCCGCGCCTGCGCCAGCAGCTGCGCCGGTCGCAAAAAGTACAAGTACTGATTAATTATTCGTGATGCGGCGGTTTATCCCGCCTGATCTCGGCATCTCGATCTTTCTCATCTTTTTCTAAATCAATCTCGTCGGAAGTGACCGTTGGCAATATTTCGCTCATTCTCACCCTTCCCAATTATCCAAACTATTTTCAATTTTCGTAAAGTAAGTATCTCAAATATAATTAGTAATAGATAATTAGTCCGCAAGAATCCACTTTTCGGGAGTTTACGTGTTTGCAGCGCTCGGTCATGCCATAGTTAAGCGTCGTAAGCGCACACTCTCTATTTTCATCCTCGCGGTAATAATCCTGGGTAGCGTGGGTTCGCTCGCTTTTAGCCGACTAGATAGTGGCGGATACTCCGATTTAAATAGCGATTCCGCAAAAGCTTTCAAATATTTAGAAGATACTTTTAAAGTTAAAGACCCAGCTGTGGTTTTTGTAATTCACTCAGAAAAACTTGTAACTGATCCAGAAGTCGTTGCTAGCGCGGCGCGTTTTGAAGCAAAAGTTAAAAGTGAACCAAGCGCCGACAGCGTGCTCTCGTTTTGGAGCGCCGGTGGTGCGCCAACGCTTAAGAGTAACGATGGCAAATCTGCTTACCTTTTTGTATATTTAAATGCTGACAACTTCAGTAGTTTTGATGCGCTAGGTGGTCACTACCGCGATACTTATGAAGGTAAATTTGAAAATTTATCAATCTACGCATCTGGTGGTGCGGTATTTGCTAATTCGATAAATAGCAAAATTAAAGATGACCTTAAGCTAGCCGAAGCTATTTCAATACCACTCACCTTCGTACTACTCCTCTTTATTTTTGGCGCGATGGTCGCATCTACGATGCCGTTACTCGTTGGAGTATCGGCAATTCTTGGCGCTTTTTTCGTGCTCTATCTCATCACTTTATTTACTGCCGTCTCAATTTTTGCACTTAACTTAACTACTGGTTTAGGCCTTGGATTAGGAATTGACTACGCGCTCTTAATGGTGAACCGATTCCGCGAAGAACTCCATCATGGAAATAACAGTGAAGACGCAATAGTAAATACTTTAAAAACGGCTGGAAAGACGGTTTTCTACTCCGGAATCACGGTAATGATCACGCTATTTTCGTTGATTTTCTTTCCGCAAGATTTCTTACGATCCATGGGTTATGCCGGAGTTTCTGTGGTTGCAGTTGCAGTTGCAGCAGCGCTAATTCCACTACCTGCAATTCTTGCGCTACTGGGTAATAAAATCGATAAAGGCGTCGTCCGTAAAAGCGCCATCACACCTAAAGAAGATGGCCGCTGGGCGCAGATCGCACGAATTGTGATGAAGCGTCCCATTGCCGTGGTGTTATTAGCCGGAATTATTCTCACCGTTTTAATCACACCAATTCAAGGTATCAAGTTCTCTCAAGTCGATAGTCGGGTTTTGCCAGCATCAAATAAATCAGCGACTGCAGCTCGATTTATTGCGGAAAACTTCTCTGGCCAAGAAGGAAACCCGATAGAAATTATTATTCCAAATGGTGCTTCCCAAATTAACTCGATAACTGAATTTAAATCCGAATTAGCAAAGCTTCCAGATATCGTCCGAATAGGTGAAATGCAAGTGGTTGGTGAAGATGTTCGATTAGTCGCAATTCATTCCATGCCACCACGAACACCACAAGCGGAGCAGTTAATTCACCAGGTGCGCGCACTCAATGTGCCAATCGGCACTTTAGTCGGTGGCGTGGCCGCAGATTACGCTGATACCCAAGGAGCTACTTCAAAAAAGCTTCCACTAGTTGCCCTCTGGATTTCAATTGGCGTCCTCTTGCTTCTCTTTGTTTTTACTGGATCAATAATTCTGCCAATCAAAGCGCTAATCCTTAACTTTGCTTCCCTTGCTGCAACTATGGGTGTAATCACTTGGATTTTTATCGATGGGCATCTTAAGTTTTTGGTGGGAGATTTTACCGTTACTGGAGCCCTTGATACTGGTTCAGTTATCTTGATTGCGATTGTGGCATTTGGCTTATCTATGGACTACGAAGTTTTCTTACTGTCTAGAATTAAAGAGGAACATGAATCTGGCCGAAGTAATATTGAGGCCGTAGCAACTGGCTTACAACGTTCAGCTCGAATCATTACTGCTGCAGCGCTCCTCCTCGCAGTCGTATTTGGAACTTTTATGGTTAGCGGAGTTACTTCAATAAAAATGTTAGGTTTTGGTGTGGCTTTTGCGCTATTGCTAGATGCAACCTTGATTCGTGCACTTCTAGTTCCAGCATTAATGCGTTTGTTTGGTGAGCAAAATTGGTGGGCGCCAAAAGTGCTAAAGAAATTTACTGTTTCACATTAATTTAAGTGTCCTCGGCGGGAGTTGAACCTGCGACCTACCGCTTAGGAGGCGGTTGCTCTATCCACTGAGCTACGAGGACTTAATTAATATTGCGTGATTCTATTACCCGCTCAAAGTAGGCGTAAATTGCTTATCTATGACGCGCTGGGCTAGACTCTAAAAAAACTTGTTTGGAGTTGTTTTGTTATGAAAGCCCTCGTAATCGGAGCGGGCGGAGTCGGTAGAGCGATAGCTAATATCGCATCACGCCGGTCATTTATTACTTCTATGGTAATTGCGGATAGAACACTTGCCCGCGCTGAAGAAGCCGTCTATCGCGTTAAGGATCCTCGTTTCTTAGCAGCGCAAGTTAATGCTGCCGAGCTTGAAGATATTCGTGAGTTAATTCGAAAAGCCGATCCAGATGTTGTAATTAACGCTGTAGATCCGCGATATGTGATGCCAATTTTCTTAGCGTGTGAAATCGAAAATGTTAATTACATCGATATGGCAATGTCTCTTTCGCGTGCTCATCCACATTATCCAAATACCGAAACTGGTGTAAAGCTTGGCGATGAACAATTCGCACGTGATTGGAACTGGCATGAACGAAAGATTTTTGCGCTAATTGGTATGGGCGTAGAGCCAGGTATGAGTGATATTTTTGCTAAATATGCAAGTGATGAACTTTTTAGCAAGATTGATTCAATCACAATTCTTGACGGTTCTAACTTGCGCGTCGAAGGCCATGATTTTGCACCTTCATTCTCTATCTGGACGACAATCGAAGAGTGCTTAAACCCGCCGCTAGTTTGGGAAGATGGTCGAGGATGGTTTACCACCGCGCCATTTAGTGAATTGGAAATCTTTAATTTCCCAGAAGGGATTGGACCGGTTGAATGTGTAAATGTTGAACACGAAGAGGTTGTGCTAATTCCACAGAAGATTGATGCCAAAAAAGTTAACTTTAAATACGGCCTTGGCGCTGAATTTATTCAAATTCTTAAAACCATCAACATGTTAGGTATGGATCGTAAAGAGAATGTTGATGTACAAGGTGTTTCAGTTTCACCGCGCGATTTACTTGCCGCTTCGCTTCCAGATCCCGCAACACTTGGCTCTAGAATGCGTGGAAAAACTTGCGCTGGCGCACTTGTAAAAGGTTTAGATAAATCTGGAAATCCAAAAGCTGTTTACATCTACAACGTTGTTGATAATGAATGGTCGATGAAGGAATATGGCGATCAAGCCGTAGTTTGGCAAACTGCAATAAATCCAGTAATTGCGATGGAGCTAATTCATAACGAAACCTGGAAGCCTCTTGGCGTAAATGGTCCAGAATGGTTTGATCCAAAACCATTCTTGGAGCTTCTCGAAAGTTATGGAACTTCTTGGCATATTCGTGACGAAGAGATTGCTGAAGTTAAAAAGTAAATCGATGGCAATCGGCACTGCGCTAGTAACTGGCGCAACTTCTGGAATTGGTGAAGCTTTCACTAGGCTTTTAGCCGATAAAGGTTATGACTTAATTCTGGTGGCTCGAGATGAACCTAGATTGCAAGATCGGGCTGCTTCATTAACTACAAAATATGGAATCAAAGCCGAAGTATTGCGCGCCGATTTAACTATTTTTGCTGATTGTGAAAAAGTTGAAGCGCGACTCCGTTCTGAGGTAAATCCAATATCTGTACTAATAAATAACGCTGGCTTTGGGATAAATAAGGCTTTCACGGTAAGTGGTATAGAAGCCGAGACCGAACTCTTGGATGTATTAGTTAGAGCCCCGATGCGCTTAATGCATGCAGTTCTTCCTGGAATGAAAAAACGAAATTCTGGAACGATTATCAATGTAAGTAGCGTTGCTGGCTGGATAGCTGGTGGAACTTATAGCGCGGCAAAATCTTATTTAACGGTCCTAACTGAATCAGTACATACTGAACTTACCGACACAAATGTAAGAGTCAGTGCGCTCTGTCCCGGATTTACTCGAACTGAATTTCATGAGCGCGGCCGGATGAAAATGGGTGGGCTACCAAAATTTATGTGGCTGGATTCGGACCGGGTTGTTACAGACTCTTGGAAAGCGGCTCAATCTGGAAAAGTTCTTGCAATCCCCGGTTCACAATATAAGTTGCTTAGTTTTATAACTAGGTTCGGGCCGCGGCCACTAATTCGCAAAATGGGAATGAAAGTACGGTTGAAACAACGACATAGCCCAAATTCTTAGTCTTCACAGAAGATTCACTGCGATAACTCGAGTTTTGTTACCTAATTAATATGGTGTGCCCCTTTACGATTACCCCATAAGCCGCTCAGCGTTAATTCACTCCGCTTGAGCAGATTTTAAACTATGGAGGAAAAATGAAAGTTCATCGCCTAGGTAAATTTGCAACTGCAACAGTGATCGCTGCGATGGCGGTATCAACGCTAATTGCAACCCCATCATTTGCTGCTAATAAAGCTAAGGCCGCCTGTCCGAAAGAAAATGTCAAAGCAACTATCGGTGGCGAAAAATATATTTGCACCAAGAATCCATACACAATCGAATCTAAGAAGACTGCCAAATTAACTTGGACCATAGTGGCTTGTGTAGATGCACATAAAGTATTACTTGGCGCACGAGCAGATCTTGTAAAAATAACTGCTTCATCTAAAGACACTGCTACAAAACTTGATGCTGAGATCAAAGTTTTAGAGGCTGCGCTCCCTGCAAAATTAGCCGCAGCAGCCGTTTGGGATGCGAAGGCTATTAAATACCGCGCGCAAGCTGATAGCGCAACCGCACTGGCTGTGGCAGATATAGCTAAAGCAAATCAAGCCGGAATAAACGCTGCTACTAAAACCATGTGGACTAGAGCTGCGACTGCCCGTACCCAAGCTGCAACAAGTTATAAGACTGGGGCTATTAACGCGGAACGTTTATCTGCCGGGCTTAAAAAGACCCAAGCAGATATTGATGCGAAGAAAAAAACCCGAGACAAAGTTCTTGGCTACCCGGCTGTAATTGCACCACAAGTTGATCTCGCAAAAACTAACCGAGATTTGATTTGTACCCTTTAACCAATCACTAAACTTTTAGCGGTTGCTTTAAAAGGAATTTCTAGAAGCGCGGAAGTGGCTGGTCCGCGCTTTAACTTTCCATCGATTGAAAATTGAGAATTATGTGCTGGACAAGTCCAAGTGTTTCCAGTTTGCTTTAATGGAACGCCTTGATGGGTGCAAGCTAGATTTAATACTTTAAAACCTTTAGTAGCGGTTGAAATTCTAACTACAGCAACCGAGAGTCCATTTGTAAAATCAACTTGAATTAAGCCACCAACTTTCTTAAGCGTTGGATTACTCGCTATTAGGACTTCAACTTTCCCAGAAGAGAGAATCGTTACTCCCTTTGCCGCCACTGCCGCTTCTGGAATAAATCCCAATGAGATCGCGGCAATTCCGCAAAGAACCCCGCGTCGGGTAAGTGATGACTCTCTTATTGGCTCTCCTGCTGTAGATAAGTTCAAATCTGCATTCCCCATGACTTTCACTCCTCGTTACGATTTAGGGTGCCAACTTATCCGATACTGCGGAGTTCGGCTTTAGTTATCCTCATTCTCCATCTGGGAATTCGCAGTGGATTATCCGCGCCAAGTTGGTGGAGTGAATTATTAATATTTAATTTGGTCCCATTCTTCGCACTAATCGTTGTCATGGCTTCACCAAAAGTGAATGACCGATGGGTCCGTATCGGTATCAGCCTTGCAATAGGAAGTTGGCTAATTGGCTCGCTAGCCTCTTCTTGGAACTCCTTCTTTGGATTTAAATTTCCAGATCGACTAATTGATGCCGGCTATTTAATCTTCTACCCACTTATTATTTTTGGACTTACTCGGCAAATGCGTAGCTCTAGAACCAGCAAATCTCTAGAGTTTTTAGACACAATCATCGTGGCTTTTGGTGCCACCACTGCAATTGGAATAATTCTGATTAAACCTGCTACCGCTACTTTCTCTGGCAGCTCTCTAGATATCTTCTTATCAATTTTTTACCCACTTGGTGATTTAATGCTATTCACACTGGTTTGCAGTCTGGCAATTTCGCAAAGGATTTCACTCCGAAATATCTTGCTTCTTGCAGGAACATTGGTATTTGCGGCATCCGATCTATATTTTCTTTGGGCTACTGCCCAAGGCCAATATTCATACGGATCTTTAACTGATGATGGCTGGTTACTATCGCTAATACTGATTGCTGAATCTACCTGGCATGTTGGAGATGAAACCAAGAAAGATAACCGCACTAATCCAATTGCAGTTACTTTTGCACTATTAACAAGCATTTCAGTTTTAACAATCGCAATCCTGAAACCTAAATATTTTTCATTTGGATCATTAGTGCCTGCGCTGGTAACCATCGTCCTTGCCTTTATTAGGATGGCCGTTGCGCTAAACGATGCAAAAGGGCTAAGCAGTGAACGAGCCTTAGCTCGCACCGATGAATTAACTGGTTTAGCTAATAGACGTAAATTCATCGCTGAATTAGAAATATTCCGGCAGAGCGAAGGATCGCTATTGCTTCTAGATTTAGATGGATTTAAGGAAATCAACGACAATTACGGCCATGAAGTTGGCGATCAATTGCTTCGCCAAGTTGCTACGAGATTTTCTCGGGTACTCCCTAATAGCGCGCTACTTGCGCGGTTAGGTGGAGACGAATTTGGGGTGCTAATTAGAGGAGAAGACGGATTTGAAAACGCACTTGCGCTCCGGGCAACGCTTTCCTATCCATTCGCAATCGTCGGGAATTCAATTCGGCTGGGCGTCTCCATTGGGCAGGCAATAAATGATCCAAAGAATCTTCAAGTTGAACTACTGCACCGAGCTGATTTAGCGATGTATGAAGCCAAGCGAAGCGGCGCTGGCGCAGTTTGCTGGAGCGCAATTCTGGGATAGCCATTTTTGAATATGCGCTGCAATTAGATACCGTTCTCACTCCGCTCGAGTAATTCGAGAAACCAAGCGCTTTATGGGGAGGGTCCTAATTGCCACAAAAGTTTAATAATCGAGTTCTGATTCTAGGTGCGGGTTCAGTTTCACAATGTGTACTTCCACTTCTAATCGAGCATCTTGTAGATGCAAACCAGATTACGATCTTTGAACAACGAGATAACAGATCTAGAGTTCAAAGTGCACTTGATAAAGGTGCAACTTATGTGCAGGACCAAATCACAAAAGAAAATATTGATCAAAAATTAAGTCAGTACCTCAAAGAGGGCGATTTCTTACTTGATCTCGCCTGGAACATTGATGCAAATGTGATTTTGCAATGGTGTCACGATCACGGTGTCCTCTACTTAAACACATCTGTAGAAGAGTGGGATCCATATTCTGCTGGAGCATCTCGACCACCTGCAGAGCGAACTCTTTACTACCGTCACATGAAACTCCGTGAAATGAAAGCAACTTGGAAAAAAGTTGGCGCAACTGCAGTAGTAGAACATGGCGCAAATCCTGGATTGGTTTCACACTTAGTTAAGAAATCTATGGTTGATATTGCAACTCGCGCAATAAAAGATGGAATTGCTGATGCTGGAGTAGAGAAAGCGTTAGAAGCCGATGCATATAACGAACTAGCACAACACCTTGGAATTAAAGTAATTCATATTGCAGAGCGCGATACTCAAGTAACTGATAAACCAAAACAACTAAATGAGTTTGTTAATACTTGGAGCGTGGAAGGATTCTATGAAGAAGGGATTGCGCCAGCCGAATTAGGTTGGGGTACTCACGAAAAACTGTTACCACCAAATGCTTATGAACATAAAACCGGTCCAAAAAATCAGATTTTGATGGCCCAACCTGGCGCAACAACTTGGGTGCGTTCTTGGGTACCAAATTGTGAAACCACTGGAATGGTGGTTCGTCATGGTGAAGCATTTACACTTTCAGATCACTTAACTGTCTGGAAAGGTGAGCAAGCCATTTATCGCCCAACCGTGCACTACGCATATTGCCCATCTAATGAAGCAATTGTCTCGATGCGAGAACTAGAGATGCGGCAATGGGATTTGACGCCAAATCAAAGAATTATGAATGATGAAATTACTGATGGTGAAGACCGACTTGGTGTTTTGTTGATGGGCCATGCTTATAAATCTTGGTGGACCGGTTCGCTATTAAATATTCACGATTCTCGTAAATTGGTGCCAAACCAATCTGCGACCACAGTCCAAGTTGGATCTGCAGTATTTGCTGCAGTTGCATGGATCATGGCAAATCCACATAAAGGGCTACTAGTACCGGACGATATGCCTTGGCGCGAAGTTTTACCTTATGCTGAAAAATATTGGGGTGGTTTCCACTCTGAAGCTGCCGATTGGGATCCATTGCAAACCCGTAATGATCTTTACGCTGGTTGGAATAATCGTAAGTACGATACTTCTGATCCTTGGCAATTCACAAACTTCTTAGTTTAAGAATTTACTTTAAAAATTGGCTACTGCTGGCTCGGTTTAATTTCCTCAAGCCGGGCTAGCGATTCCAATCGCTCTAACGCGTGATCCACAATCCTTTCTGGGTAATTGTTTTTATAGCCATCTCCAGCTAGCCAAGGTTCATGAATTTCTGCTGCGGTTAGATGCAAAAGTTCTGGTACGTACTTCTTTATATATACACCTTCAGCGTCAAAGCGCTTTCCCTGCTCGATTGGATTAAAAACGCGATAGTAAGGCGAGGCATCTGTGCCACAACCAGCAGTCCATTGCCAGCCATGCGAGTTCGAAGCAACGTCATAATCAACTAAGTGTTCACGGAAAAATCGCTCACCTAATTGCCACTCTAAATGTAAATCTTTAACCAGGAATGAAGCAACCACCATTCTGGTGCGATTGTGCATCCAGCCTTCCTTAGCCATCTGGCGCATAGCCGCGTCAACAAACGGGTATCCAGTTTTACCTTCGCACCAAGCTACGAATTTTGTACCAGGCTGGTCGTAACGCATATTTGCAAAGCGCGGTGCGTAGTAATCACTTTCGGTGTGCGGGTTATGATGCAAAATATCGGCATAGAATTCTCGCCAGGCAATTTCCTTACGGAAAACTAGATGTGCATTGCTCTTTCCAAGATCAGCCAACAGAGTCCGTGGGTGTATTTCTCCCCACTTTAAATGTGCACTTAATTTGCTAGTTCCATCTATTCCAGAGAGATTACGGAATTCATCATAATTATCTAAAATATTCTCTTGGACATATCGCCATCGAAGTTGCGCTGCCTGCTCTCCTGCTGGTGAGATTTGTGCGCCATCTGGAGTTGGCCAATCTGGAAAATTGCGATCGCTTTCCGCTGGCGTTACCGCGCTAATTGCTTTCGGCGCCGATACTGGAGCGCGCCAACCATGACCGCACCAAGCGTTAAAAAATGGTGTGTAAACCTTGTATGGCGTTCCATCACTAGGTTTTCTAACTCTCCCTGGCGCAACTGCGTATGGACTGCCGGTCCTAACTAATTTAATTCCAGCACTTTCTACTCGATCATCACGCGCAACTCCATATGGTTCGAATTCTGCTGATATATGTACCTCTTTTGCGTTATATCTTTTTGATAACTCTTGTAAGACTTCAACTTGATCGCCAACCATCACATTTAATTTTTTGTCTAGAGATTCATCTAGCGCGCGTAACGATTGACCAAGGTAAGCAAGTCGTTTACTACCACTTGTCCCAATTAATTTTGGATCTAAAATAAATACAGGGACTATCTCTTCACTATTTGCGATTGCTTCAAGTAAAGCGGGGTTGTCAGATAGCCGTAAATCACGACGGAACCAGAAAATGGACCTCGAAATCATGGCATGATTCAACCATCATGGAGAGAATAAAGCGCTTTCAAATTCGCGGCGTTCCAGGTTGGGTTACCCGAGTAATCTTTGAAGATCGAACTGTCGATTATTGGGCTCCAGATAGTAAAACGAAGCATCTTTTAGTTGCACACGATGGTCATAATGTTTTCGATGGCCATACTTCAACGCATAAGAATAAGACTTGGGAGATGGCGCAATCAGCCATTCGAGTTTCAGAAGATTTAGGAATAACACCCCCGTTAATCATTGCAGTATTTCATAGCGGCACAAAGAAAGAACCATGGGGTCGGGCTTTAGATCTCTCCCCACAAGATATATTCCAATCTGGCATAGCGGTAACTCCCTCAACCAAGGTTAAAATTCCATTAGAGAAACTAAATGGGAATGCATACTTAGATTTAATTGCTGATCAAATCATTCCTGCAATTTCAGCCGAAATTAATTTTCAAGATAACCCAGTAAATACCGCAATGATCGGTTCTAGTATGGGTGGGCTAGCAACACTTAATGGCGTTGCGCGAAGACCCGATCTTTATAAAACAGCGTTAGCGTTTTCGCCACATTGGACCATTGGCGGAATACCTTTGGTTGAATCCTTAATAAACGCACTACCCAAACCTGGTAAACATAAAATTTGGATGAGCCGAGGTACAAAAGGTTTAGATCGAGAATATAAGCCATTTCAGGATTTAGCTGATGAATTAATGCTTAAAAATGGCTATCACTTACATCGCGACTTTGATAGCAAAGTTTATGAGAGAACTGGACATAACGAGAAAGCTTGGGCTAAATATCTTCCAACTGCATTAAAGCTATGGCTTAGCGAATAAGAAGGTTTCAGATTTAGCTTCAATTCTATTTGCAAAGTAAGCTACCGCTCTAAACTCAGTATTGGTTGACCATTTGATATCAGAAATTAGCGGGAAGACTCGATAAAGTCCGGCAGCATCTAAGTCGCTCTTGAAAGTTGGCGAAGTATCGGTTCCCAAACTTTTCCAAGTTGCGCCGTCTTTATATTGAAATTGCACTTCTGCAATATCTGCGCCGCTAATTGTTGCTTCCAAATTAAAGCGGTCACGCAACATTGGATTCCTCGCTGGCTTATTCATTCTGACTTCAGGCGTACCTGAACTTTTTACCATTTCTGAAAGAAATACACCCCAACCATAAGCTGGGACGGTGATCTTCATTGATTTAGTGGAGGCTGAGACTGTGCCATCGCCAAGCACTTTCTCCCATTTATTTTCAAGATATTCGGAATCAAAACTTCCGGTTATCGCCGCATCAGAACTATTGAATGTCATCAAATATTCTTTGCCGGTATCTAAATCAAAACGACTAAAGACCAACAGTCCATTCTCTGCAATTCGAATTTTCATTGCACCCGCTGAGAATGCGGTTGAAGAGGAATGGAGTTTGGTTAGATCGCGAATTGTTTGTTGCAGTGGATTAGTTGTATCAAAACTGCTCTTGCCCATTCCAATTGGTTCGCCACCAATTCGCTGTTGTTTACGCCAACGATCAACCAGGGTTACGAAGAGATCTTGGCGCGCTTCTTTATCACTATCTCCCATTAGGCCAAATTCATCACCGTAATAAACAATTGGGACGCCGCGCATGGTAAATAACAGCACATGCGCCATTTGATCGCGCAATAACGCGGAATCTGAATTCACATTTCCACCGATAAAGCCGCCAATTCGACCCATGTCGTGATTGCCTAAGAAAATTCCAAAATTTCTTGGATCAACGGTGGCAGTTGAGTATTGATCATCTGAATTTAACAAAGTAGCTAACTGATTTGCAGCGCCTGAAGTAATGAACTTCAACATTCGATCCTGCACTGGGAAATCTAATAACTCGGTAAAACCACCATATCTTGCCCAATACTCCAAAGTTTCAGGGCTCGAATCATAAACTTCACCCCACATTGGGAAATCTTTCTTGCCACTAGCAAGCGCTTCTGCTTTTATGCTTGGAATAAATGCCTGCCAGAACAGTTCATTTACATGGCGCGCAGTATCGATACGGAAACCGTCAATGCCGGTAGTAGAAATCCATTTAGAATAAATATCAATAAAACCTTTTACAACTTCTGGTGACTCAGTCATGATGTCATCAAAGCCATAGAAATCACCAAATCGACCAGACTCACCTTGGAATGTTGATTTGCCACGGTTATGATAAAGCCGAACATCGTTTAACCAAGCTGGGCTTTTAATATTCGCCATCGCTTTACTTACAACTGGCGTCTTTGGAAAAGTAATTTTGGCGCTCAATTGACTTGTAGTTGGAAATTTAGATGTGCCCGCCAACTTCACAATATCAAATGCTTTACTGTTTGAAGTCTTATAAGGCTTTTCTGATAAGTAGATATAGTCATAATTCTCTTTGTAACTGATTACATCTGCAGTGTGATTAGTCACGATATCTAAAACCACTTTTAATCCGAGCGAATGCGCTTTCACCACAAAAGCCTTGAACTCCACCATAGTTCCAAAATGTGAATCTATCTGATCAAATCCCGCAATCGCATAACCGTGGTATGCGGCGCTCTTGCCGTCAACACCAACTGGAATATTTCTAAAAACCGGGGTAATCCATAACGCAGTGAATCCAAGAGATTTTATATACGCCAATTTATCGCTTAGCCCTTGAATATCTCCGCCATGGTAAAAAGCAGTGTCATAAGGGTCGTATCCAGAAGTAGTTCTGAGATCCTTATATCCGCCAAGGTCATTCTTTGTATTTCCATTTGAAAAGCGATCAATCATCGCAAAATAAATCATTTCACTTTTGAAATCTCGGGTTAGTCCTAAATCTGTTGCGGCAGGAGTATTAGAAATAGATAAACCCATGAAAATTGCTGCAGCCAACGAAACGATAAAACTCTTCTTAATCATCCTTTTACAGAACCTGCGGTTAGTCCGCTAATAATATATTTCTGAAGCGAAAGGAATATTGCCACAATTGGTACTGAAGCAATTAAAGACCCGGCGGCAAACGGACCCCAATTCTGTGAATATTGGCCACCGATAAATCCTTGAAGACCGACCGCAATAGTTCTACTACCCATATCTACCAAGAAGAGTCGAGCTAAAATAAATTCGTTAAAAGTTCCGATAAAACTTAATAATGAAACAACGGCCAACACCGGCGCAGCTAACGGTACGAAAATCAACCAATATGTTTGCATAGCACTTGCGCCATCGATCTTCGCCGCTTCATCTAATTCAGCAGGAATTGAATCTACGAAACCTTTCAATAACCAGATATTTACACCCATGGCACCACCGAGATATACCAATAGCAAGCCCGGTTGCGTACCTAAACCAAAGTGCGGTGCAAACACCGCTACCCGCTCCATGATCACATAAACAGCAGATAACGCTAAAATCGCTGGAAACATTTGGATCAAAAGTAATAATTGAATTCCAGACTTCTTACCTTTAAATTTCAATCGACTAAAAGCAAAAGCTGAGGAAGCGCTAATAACTACAGATAAGAAAGCAACTGTAACGGAGATTACCAAAGAGTTCTTCATCCAAGTTAAATACGGAATTGTAGGATCGTTGAATAGCATCTGATAGTTTTTCCAAGACAATTCTCTAGGAATAAAGGAAGTTACTTGCAGGCTTCCGCTTGGGTTTATCGAAGAAATAACCACTAAATAAAGTGGGAAAATAGCAAAGAGCACCATAAAAATACCGACAACATGGCGCCATAAATTCTCGCGTAGCCACTTCATCATACAAAACTTTCTAATACTTTAGATTTACGAATACCGTAAAGTGAAATTGAAGCCACTAATAAAAAGATTACTACTGAGATCGCACTTGCTAAACCAAGATCTTGGGTAAACGAACCAAATGCAATTTGATAGGTATAGCTAATCAAAATATCGGTAGCGCCAGCGATATCACCATCAAGAGTGCTCTTAGGACCGCCACCAGTTAATAAATAAATTAGGTTAAAGTTATTGAAGTTAAATGCGAAAGATGCAATCAGAAGTGGCGAAAGAATTCTGAGTAATAGCGGTAACGTAATTTTTGAGAAAATTTGGCGTGGGGTTGCACCATCAATGGCTGCTGCCTCATTTAATTCAGATGGGATGGCTTGCAAAGCTCCACTAGATACTAAATAGAAATATGGGAAGCCCAACCAGAGATTTACTACAATTACTGCAACTCTTGCGAAAGTTACGCTTTGAAACCAGGCGATATTCGTACCAAGCAATTGATTAATGGCACCGAACTCGGTATTAAACATACCGCCCCAAATCAAAATACTCATCACGCTCGGCATTGCATAAGGCAAAATCAAAATTGAACGATAAATCCGACGACCACGGATCGGTTTATTAAGCGCAAGTGCCAGCAATAAGCCAAATGCAAAAGAAGTTAAAACGCTAGATACTGCAAAAACTATAGTCCAGATGAAAACTCTAATTAGCGGCTCTCGAACTTTAGGATCAAGGAAGAGTTTGCTGTAATTTTCAAACCAAATTGGAGCACGCCATCCCGGCTCTAATATTTCGGTTGGCAGATCGAGATTTGCGTAATTTCCTTTTCCGTTATCTTCGTATATTGCACCCGTAGAAATATTCTGAAATGCATCTCTTTCACTTAGGAAATTCAACTTTTGCCGGTAAAGAGCGCCAACATCGAAACCTTCGAGGGCAACGAAATATTCTGATGTGTAAAAGAATCTGCTAGTGGAAAGTAACTTATCCGCCCCAGCCAATTCTGAATCCGCCAAAGCCGTAAAATTGGGAGCTTGCGTAGCAACTTGATATTGATTCAATTTTAGATCCGCTGCATTTAAATCAAATCTTTCTTTATATGTTGCAATAAAGTATTGTTTTTTTACGGTGTCAGAGGCCAAAATAGCCGATTCACTTCCATTATATTTTCCGACAATAATATCGAAGGTAGAACCGCTTGCATCTGGTTCAATTGCTAACTTTTGAATCTGAGTTATGGCTTCTGTTTTGCCAATATAGTTCCCAGTTTTGTAATTGTAAGTAGACATAGTCAAAGTAAAGACAATCGGTGCAACTACAAACCCAAGTAAGAAAATTAATCCCGGGTAAAAGAATTTAAGTGGAATTGAAACTTTAGTCAGATATGTGAAATTAGCACCAAATACTACAAGAATTATAAATATTCCAATTACATATTGTTTTTGACCAAATGCACTAAGTGCTAACAAAATAAGAAGCGCAGAAATTATGGAAAGTAAAATTACCTTTAATGTAAAAGCTAATTTCCCTCTAAAGAAGGCAACCATGGAATTTATTTCCGCCCTTTTATAAATGCTTCATTTAATAAGAAACAGTATGGGCGGGGATTCCCCGCCCATACTGTTTCGTTACCTAATTTAACTTCTAACTTAGCAATCTATTAAAGATCTGCTTGGCCAGAAATTACGTTTGTCTTCCAGATTGCAGCGAGCTTACGAGCTTCTTTAACTGCATCTTTTCCATCTACTAGAACTGCAGTCCAATAAGCTGGAGCTGAATCCCAATAGCTTGCGCCGCCCTTATTGTTATTAAGGAATGCACCAATTTGTGGAATACCTGCAAGTGATGCTGATGATCCGAAGCCTTTTTGGGCATCAGAGATAACTGAGCTTGATTGCGCACCCTTTTCAGCAGGTGGACGCTTCTCATACGTCTGGTATGCAACTTGGCCAGCAGTTGATGCAAATAGGTTCACAAGGAGTGACTTTGCAGCAGCTTCTGATCCATGCTTTGCAGCGTAGCTAGTTAGAAGTGCACCGTTTACGCTACCGAACATCTTGCCGTAAGTTCCAGCAGTTGCACCTGGTACTGGCATTAAGTTCATTGTGAATCCCTTAGCAACATAATCTGCCCATTCCCAGTTACCAATAACAGCAAATGGAACAGTTCCGGCTAGGAAGTTATCTTTGCAACCAGTATCTGTTGCTGGGAAGAAGCCATTGCTCTTCTTATTGCTATCAAGTAAATAAGTTTTTACATTGTTTCCAAATACTGATGGATTGAAAGATTGACCGTAATTTACAGTTCCATCTTTCTTCATCAAATATGCATCAGCACCGAGAGCAGAAAACACTCCATGAGCGCCCCATGACATACCGCCACCAGCAACGCAAAGTCCGGCCTTTAGACCTTTAGCAACTTTGTTAGCTTTGTAGTAAGTAACCATGTCGCCGAAAGAAGTTGGCTTAGTTGTTACTAACTTGGTGTTGTAGATCATCGCTACGTTATTAATATCTAGTGGAATTCCGTAAAGCTTTCCTTTGTAGGAAAGGTCGAAGAATTGTGATGCATTGAATTGTGCTTTAACAGCAGCAGTCAAAGTGATTGGAGCAAGCTTTCCGCTCTTTGCACCAGTTGGTACCCAGTCATTTGCACCAATGATAATGTCTGGTCCAGTTAGATCTGTGGCAGCATCAACAGCAGCTTTTAGGGCATCAAAGCTTGAGAATGTACGGATAACAACTTTATATCCGGCAACCCAATCGCCTTTTGCCGCGATTACTTTAGATAAGTTTGGTCCACGATTTTCATCGGCCCAAACCAAAATTTCTGTGCTTGCTGCGTGCACTGGTGTTAAAGAAACACCAAAGCTCACTGCAAGTGCTAGCGAAACTGCTAACGCCTTGAGGGATTTTCTGTTACGCATTTTTCTCCTAAATTCATCTAATTTGCCGTTACGAGGGGTAAGGCAATGGTTTATTTAAGCCCTTTGAGGCGCAGATAGCCAAGCCAGACGCTCACGGAGGCAGTCATTTAAGGGTTTTTATATCAAATTGTTATAAAAGGCGTACTTGCTGAAATCTGGAGGCTTTTAGCTATGGACCCCTGGAACTGAACTATCCCAACCCTGAACTTCTTCCGGCTTTCGTGGACCCTTTCCGATATATCTAGCCGATGGCCGAATCAATCTGCCGGTGCGCTTCTGTTCCAAAATATGTGCAGACCATCCCGCAGTACGTGCAGCAGTAAACATTGTTGTGAATAGATGTGAAGGAATCTCGGCAAAATCCAAAATAATTGCAGCCCAGAATTCTACGTTAGTTTCAAGTACGCGATCTGGTTGGCGTTCGCGAAGTTCTTTAAGCGCAGCTTTTTCTAAAGCCTCAGCAACTTCATAACGTGGCGCATTCAATTCTTTTGCAGTACGACGAAGTGTGCGAGCCCTTGGATCTTCGGCTCGGTAAACCCGATGACCGAATCCCATCAAACGTTCGTGACGATCTAGTAACCCTTTTACATATCCGGTTGCATCTCCGGTTTTCTCAACTTCTTCAATCATATGTAAAACGCGTGACGGTGCGCCACCATGTAACGGACCAGACATTGCACCGATTGCACCTGAAAGTGCTGCAGCTACATCTGCACCAGTTGATGCAATTACGCGAGCGGTAAATGTTGAAGCATTCATTCCATGTTCAGCGGCGGATACAAAGTAAGCATCAACAGCCCTAACATGTTGTGGATCTGGTTCACCGCGCCACCGAATCATCATTCGCTCAACTACTGTGTTGGCTTTATCAATTTCGGATTCTGGAACAGCAGGAAGTACAACACCTCGAGCTGCTTGTGCTAAATAAGAAAGCACCATTACAGACGCGCGCGCTAAATTACTACGAGCTTCGGCATCATCAATATCTAAAAGTGGTTTTAAACCCCATGCCGGTGCCAACATTGAAATTGCTGCTTGCACATCAACTCGAACATCACCGGAGTGAACTGGTAATGGAAATTTTTCGGCGTTCGGTAAACCTGGGTTAAATTCATCATCAACTAATAATCCCCATACGTTTCCAAATGAAACTCGGCCAACTAAATCTTCAATATCAACGCCACGATAACGGAGCGCGCTACCTTCTTTATCCGGCTCTGCGATCTCCGACTCAAACGCAATAACGCCTTCTAAACCTGGTTTGAAATCATCGCTCATGATGTCGCCTCCTGAAGAATTTAATTTCCGTTGCCTATTCTGCCCCTAAAGGTATCTCCGGTAAAACCAGTGGGCGAAAGATGCTCAAAGTAAGAAAGTGACGTTAGATACACCCATGAGCGAAAATCTAGAACCACCACTCAGCGCTATCCGCTCCGAGGTTTCTGCAATGCGCCGGTCATATGGTGAGAGCGGATTAAATGAAGCCGACTTAGACCAGAACCCGATTGTTCAATTTTCAAAATGGCTCATCGAAGCTGCTGCAAATCCATTTATCGTAGAAGCCAATGCAATGGTGCTTTCAACGGTTCATGATGGTCAACCCACTTCGAGAACAGTCTTGTTGAAAGATGTAACTGAGAACGGATTTACTTTCTTTACTAATTACGAATCTGCAAAAGGCATTGATCTTGCTACCAATCCAAACCTTTCAATTCTATTTCCTTGGTACGCGATGGAACGTCAAGTAATAGTTCTGGGAAGTGCAAAGAAAATACCACGCGATGAGAGCGATGCCTATTTTGCTACACGTCCATGGTCTAGTCAGATTGGCGCTTGGGCAAGTAAGCAATCAAAGCGATTAGATTCGAGAGAAACTTTACAGAGTGCATACTCTGAATTAGCAAGTAGATACCCAGAAGGCGCAAAAGTTCCGACTCCACCAAATTGGGGTGGCTATTTAATTGCGCCAACCAATATCGAATTTTGGCAAGGAAGATATTCGAGGTTACATGATCGGGTTCGGTATGTGCGAACTCACGACAACGCCGCGAAAACCCAATGGAAACTAGAAAGGTTTTACCCATAGGCTATGCAGATGAGCGAACCGATATTAATCCCAGATAATTTAAAACCAATTGATGGTCGATTTGGTTGTGGTCCATCGAAAATTCGTCCGGCTGTAATTTCGGCACTATTTGCTAGTGGTACAAATATTCTTGGAACTTCACACCGACAAAAGCCAGTAAAGCAAGTAGTAAATCGGGTTCGCTCCGGACTTACTTCACTTTTCTCATTACCTGAAGGCTATGAAGTAGTGCTTGGAAATGGCGGTTCTACTGCATTTTGGGATATTGCAACTTTTGGTTTAATCGAAAAGAAATCTCAACACTTAAATTTCGGAGAGTTCTCCTCGAAGTTTGCTGAAGCCGCAAAAGCTGCACCATTCCTTGATGATCCAACTGTTATCAAATCCGAACCAGGCACTCATCCACTTCCAATTGCAGAATCTGGCGTTGACGCCTATGCACTTACTCATAACGAAACAAGTACCGGAGTTTCGATGCCGATTAAGCGGCCGGCCGGAACTGACGGCGCACTAGTTTTAGTAGATGCTACTAGCGGTGCAGGTGGGTTAGCAGTTTCAGCAAACGAATTTGATACTTATTACTTTGCTCCGCAAAAATCTTTTGCATCAGATGGCGGCTTATGGATTGCGCTAATGAGTCCGGCTGCCTTAGCACGTGCCGCAAAAATAAAAGAAATTGGCCGTTGGGTTCCAGCATTTTTCGATTTAAATATCGCAATCGAAAATAGTAAGTTAGATCAGACTTACAACACGCCTGCAGTCGCAACTCTTATTATGTTGGCCGAACAAATCGAGTGGATGAATAATAATGGCGGTTTAAAGTTTGCCGCTGGTAGAAGTGCAGAATCGGCTTCCAAAATTTATGGTTGGGCTGATAGAACCAGTTACACAACGCCATTTGTTAATGATCCTGCAGCGCGTTCAAATGTAGTCGCAACCATAAACTTTGATGAATCAATTGACGCTCTTGAAATAGCCAAAACGTTACGTGCAAATGGCATCGTTGATACTGAGCCATATCGAAAGCTAGGAAAGAATCAATTAAGAATTGGAATGTTTCCCGCAGTAGATCCATCAGATATCGATGCACTAATTTCATGTATCGAATATGTTGTTTCTGCGCTAGCAAAATAAATATGAGCCGCACGCCAGCAGATAGAAAGTTTAAGCACGATGCAACATTTTGGAGCGTTGCTTTGCAATCGGCAGTCTTTGGTTTTTTTATGGGCGGTTTCGGCCCAGCCCAACCGTTATTACAAAGCGATCAAGGAACTAGCGGGACAATCGCAGGGCTACATGGAACATCGCTTGGATTAGCGAGCATTCTTGCTGGTTTACTCAATGCCCGAGTAGTGCATAAATTTGGCAGGTTTAAGACTTCATGGATTGGGATTGGCATATTTGGGGTTGGCGCGATGATGTTCATAGTTGCACCTTCACCAATTATTTCAATTTCAGCATCTGCCATAATTGGAATTGGCGTTTCGCTAACAATTAATTCTGGGTTTGCGCTACTCACTCACCATTTTAAAAACGATCAAACTCGTGCGGCTTCCCAAGCAAATGGCGTTAATTCATTATTCGTGGTTTTCGGAACGCTTCTAATTGGCGCGCTTGCTGGAACTTCAATCAATTGGAGATTTGGTCTGCTTCTGATTTTCCCAGCTGGGCTAACTCTTTACATATTCGCTCAAAAGCACCATACCGATGAACATGTACCAGAGCCATCCGGAAGACAGAGTGGAAAATTAAGTGGCAAGTACTGGGTTGGTTGGCTTGCTATAACGCTTTGCATTTCAAGTGAATTTGCAATGACATTCTGGAGTGCATCGCTATTTCGAGATCGAACTGATTTTTCCGCAGCAAGTGCCACGGTTGCCGTTCTTGCTGGAAGTTTAGGAATGGCACTTGGTCGATGGTTTGGTCCGCTACTCATGACGCATATTGATCTTGATCAAAGATTAATTTTCTTACTTCTCTTTCAACTTTTCGGTTTCACTCTATTCTGGTTTTCACATGGTGCGCTATTTTCCTTTGTCGGGCTATTGATATCTGGACTCGGCATCTCAATGCAATTCACCCTAAATTCGTTACGCCTTATTAGGTTAAGTGAGAATCGACCAGATTTAGCTATGGGAATAAGTGCGCTTGGCGCAGGTTCGGCCATCGCAATCGCGCCACTTTTACTTGGTTTCTTAGCTGATCAAATTGGGATTTCAAAAGGATATTTAATGGTTCCAGCAATAGTCACAATCGCTATCGTATTAGTACTTGCAACCCCAACTAAAGAATTGCGATAATTGATTATGAATTATCGAACCAGGCGAATCGTCACGATTATTACCCTCATTACCTTGGTATTACTTATTCTCATAAGTAGTTTCTAAAACATCCCCAACTAAGAAACTGGCTGGCGTTTCAATTCGTCCTTTAAATTTGTAATATACAACGATTGCAGCAGTAAAAGTAATAATGCCGCAAACTAACATAGTCTCTCTCACACCAATAGTTGTGCTTAGCCAACCGATGAGTGGCGAACCTAGCGGGGTTCCACCCATAAAAATTGTTAAATAAATTCCCATTACCCGACCTCTGATTGCTGGATCGGTTCGTAACTGCACCATAGAATTTGCACTAATTAGCGTTAATAGCGCGATACATCCACCGATCGGCAACAGCATTGCGTAAATGGTGAACGTAGGCGCAAAACTTTCGATAGCAACGACTATGCCAAATAGCGCAGAACCGCGCATTACATAAGATGGATCTCGTTTCTTCTCTAACCGAGCAGAAATTAGCGCGCCAGTAAGTGACCCAATAGCCAAGATACTGCCGAGCGCTCCATAAGATGCTGCTCCTTTATGAAAAACTTTTGTTGCCATTAAAGTATTGAAGATCATGAAATTTAATCCAAAAGTTGCGGTGAAAAATACTGTGATCATTACTGCAGTAATATCAGGTCTCGCCTTAACATAATTGAAAGCTTCGGAAATCTTGGCATTTAAGTTGGGCTTATTCTCAATAAACAAATCGCGCTCACGCAAGCATAGAAGCGCAGTAATAATAAATAAGTAAGAAACCGCGTTTAATAAAAAGGATGGGCCGGTGCCAAATGCTGCAATTAATAAGCCCGAAACTCCAGGGCCGATTAGTCTTGCTAAATTAAAGTTTGCGGAATTAAGGCTAACTGCATTTGGTAAATCAGCTTTACCCACAATCTCTGCAGTAAAACTCTGTCTAACCGGGGCGTCAATTGCGCTCGCAGTACCAAGGGCAAATGCAAAGAAGAAAACATGCCAAAGTTTTACATGTTCAGTTATGACAAGTAAACCAAGAGTTGTAGCAGAAATTCCACCAGCGAAGTTGCAAATAATTAGCGTTCTACGCTTATTAAATCTATCTGCAATTTTTCCACCTTGCATACTTAATAGCAAAGCTGGTAAGAACTGTAACCCCACGACCAATCCAACATATGTTCCACTACCTGTTATTTGCAGTACTAACCAATCTTGCGCAACCCGTTGTGCCCAAGTTCCAATATTTGAAGCAGTACTTGCCGGATAAAGAATTCTAAAGTTGCGGTGCTTGAAAGACCGCATCGAGTTCATTGGAGTACTCTATTTCCATGAGAGGTTCGATACCAGTAATAGTGGCCGGAATCATTGCCTGGATTATTGTTTTTCTCTTCGCGCTTGCGACTGACGCTGCTAGCAAAGTTTTATACACCTGCGCACTTGGAATTACTTTCGGATTGATGGGAATTCGCTACACAATTCGACGAGCAAGAAAAGAGAGTAATTAGCCTTCGATTTGTTGTGCAATGCCGCGCAAAACTTTAGCAACGCGAGCCGCTTCAGCATCTGATGGATAACGACCTTGTCTTAATCCGTTTCCAACTCGATCTAACATTTTGATGCTCTCTTCTACAATCACAGCAAGATCATCATGATTAGTACGAGCATTTGCTGCTAATGAAGGTGGTGCATCAATTATTCGAATCGAAAGAGCTTGTGGACCGCGACGACCATCTGCAACACCAAATTCTAATTTAGTTCCAGGTTTAACAGTTGTGACACCGTCAGGCAGATTCGCGGCTGCAAGATAAACATCTTCGCCTTCATCAGATGCAATAAAACCAAAACCTTTTTCAAGGCTGAACCATTTAACGCGTCCAGTTGGCATGAGGATCTCCAATTCGAGTTTTAAGTATGCGTTTATGTAAGCCGCGGGGGTGCGGGCAGAGGAGTACTTTATCGCAGATCAAATGCGACTTGGTAAGGGGTTTATTCGGTTACTAGCGCCTCTGAGTGTGCACCGCAGCCATGATCGACCGACACTACGCGGCCATCTTCCGGTGAAATTGCATTAGCGCAGACGCCGAATGCTTGGCGGAGCGAACCAGCGATTGAAATATAAAACCCACATGATGCGCAATTCTTTGGTGCATATTGTGCCATTGGAGTATTCGGACCGCGATCGCCTTCATGCCATCGCTTGCTTGCTTGATCGCGACCAACAATTGAAAGTACGCGGGCACGGCCTAATCCAAATTCAAATAATTGGCTAAGTTCTAACTCTTCATCACCAGGAAGAACTGCATAACCTGGGACTAAGCGTTCGTCATCTGCCGCGGTTGGAACAACATCGCCAACACCAACATCGCCAGGTTGGATTCGATCTCGATAAGGAATCCACTCAGGTGCAAGTAAAGATTCCACGCCTGGCAATAGAACCACATCACAAATAGTTGGTGTGCTCTCGCTATCAACTTTTGTAACTGTTACTGCCCAACGCCACCCTACATAACCAGGTAGTGCAGCTTCAAATAAGTAGGTAGCGACGTGGTCTTCATCTGATTCTATAGAAACTATTTCACCAACATATTTCGAATCGCGGGCATCTTCAATTGCTGCAGCTTTTGCTAACTCTGCAGCTTTGAAAATATCCCGCGATTTCGAAGTTTTAGGTGCCATTAGATTTCTTAGAAATCCATATCGCCGCCGCCACCAGGGCCACCAGCTGGAGCTGCTGACTTAGGTTCAGGCTTATCGGTAATTACCGCTTCGGTTGTTAAGAATAACGCCGCGATTGAAGCCGCGTTTTGCAAAGCAGAACGAGTCACTTTAGCTGGATCAATAATTCCAGCTTTAATCATGTCAACGTACTCGCCTGATGCTGCGTTTAATCCGAAACCTGCTTCAAGGTTACGAACTTTCTCAACAACTACGCCGCCTTCAAGGCCAGCATTGATAGCGATTTGTTTAAGTGGTGACTCAACTGCAAACTCAACAATCTTTGCACCAGTAGCTTCATCGCCGACAAGTTTCAAATTAGCAAATGCTTTCTTTGAGGCCTGTAGAAGTGCAACGCCGCCGCCGGCAACGATTCCTTCTTCGACTGCAGCTTTAGCATTTCGCACTGCATCTTCTATGCGGTGTTTACGCTCTTTTAATTCAACTTCGGTAGCAGCACCAGCTTTAATAACTGCAACGCCGCCAGCAAGTTTTGCTAACCGCTCTTGCAGCTTCTCGCGGTCGTAATCTGAGTCGCTCTTCTCAATTTCAGCGCGAATTTGGTTAACTCGGCCCTTAATTTGCTCGTCATCTCCGCCACCTTCAACAATGGTGGTTTCGTCCTTTGTAATAACAATCTTGCGAGCTTTCCCGAGTAAATCCAAAGTTGCGGCATCAAGCTTTAAGCCAACTTCTTCAGAAATCACAGTTGCACCAGTCAAAATCGCAATATCTTGCAACATAGATTTACGGCGATCGCCAAAGCCTGGAGCTTTAACTGCAACAGATTTAAATGTGCCGCGTACTTTATTTACAACAAGAGTAGCGAGCGCTTCTCCCTCAACATCTTCAGCGATGATTAGAAGTGGTTTGCCGGATTGCATGACTTTTTCAAGAATTGGTACTAAGTCTTTAATATTTGCAATCTTGCTATTTGCAATTAATACATAAGCATCTTCCAAAATCGCTTCCATGCGATCGGTATCAGTGATCATGTATGCCGAGATGTAACCTTTATCAAAACGCATACCTTCAGTTAGTTCGAGCTCTAAACCAAAGGTATTGCTCTCTTCAACTGTAATTACGCCTTCTTTACCGACCTTATCCATTGCTTCTGCAATCATGTCGCCGATAGTTGAATCAGCAGCAGAGATTGAGGCAGTCGCGGCAATTTGGTCACGAGTTTCAACTGGCTTTGACATCGCACTTAGTTCGGCAGAAATAGCATCAACAGCTTTTTCAATTCCGCGCTTTAGCGCCATTGGGTTTGAGCCAGCTGCAACGTTACGTAGACCTTCGCGAACTAGCGCTTGAGCTAATACTGTTGCAGTTGTTGTGCCATCTCCGGCTACATCATCAGTCTTCTTCGCTACTTCTTTAACAAGTTCTGCGCCGATTTTTTCCCATGGATCATCAAGTTCAATTTCTTTCGCAATCGAGACGCCATCATTTGTAATTGTTGGGGCGCCCCACTTCTTTTCCAAAACAACATTTCGACCACGGGGTCCAAGGGTTACCTTTACGGCATCCGCCAATTGGTTCATTCCGCGCTCAAGGCCGCGACGTGCTTCTTCATTAAAGGCAATCATCTTTGCCATAGTTATTCCACTCCTATTTATAGTTGAATCGGGCGTCTTTTATCACTCACACCCGTCGAGTGCTAACGCCAAATCTAGGGTAGGTATTCCCTCTCAAGCAAACCGAGCTTTATTGGGTTTGGTTTTACTTATGGAGCCCGAGGCGAGCGGCAGAACGCTCCTCGGTCCGAGCATCCCGCAGGCGGCGGAGCCGCTTAATCAACATGGGTTGGGCTAATAGCGCCGCTTCACGATCAATTAGCGCATTTAGAACTTCGTAATAGCGCGGTGGCGTTAAATCAAATAGCTCTCGAATCGAGCTCTCCTTAGCGCCGGAGTAACGGAACCATTGGCGCTCAAAATCTAAAATCCGCAGCTCTAAATCGCTCATGCCAGAGTTGAGTTGAGGAGCATCACTATTAGCGCCAAATTCCATATTCATATCTTATGGGGCGAAACCGACAAATCGGTGGAGGTTAACTGGAAGTTAAAGCGTTCCTAAAATCAGCTCTAAATCGCTCACTTTGGTCCAGGGGTTCACAATCGCAAATCGCAAAATCGGCTCACTTTCATGCGATGAAGGTGTAACAAACCCAATCTGATCGGTCAATAATTTTGCGCTCCAATTTTGATAATCGATTGTTTTCCAACCTATTCGTTTAAAAGCAACAATTGAAAGTTCTGGCTCCATAATTAATTCCAAATTTGGATTTTCATTTATAAGTCGCGCGCCCTCTTGTGCAATAAACATGGTTTTATCCATAGCGGCGGCATACTCATTCGTACCATGCGCTGCCAGCGAGAACCAAAATGGTAAGCCGCGAACTCTTCGGGTTAAATGAATTGCATAATCGGATGGATTCCATTCTCCAGTCTCCAACGACTCTAAATAACCGGCATGTTGTGTGTGAGCTGCTTTTGCAATATTTGGATTTCGATAAATCAAGGCGCATGCGTCGAATGGTGCAAATAACCATTTATGCGGATCAACAATAAATGAATCAGCTAATTCAATTCCACTAAATAAATGTTTTACTGAAAGTGAACAGAGCGCAGCCAAACCATATGCACCATCGATGTGGTACCAAATTCCACGGACTCTTGCTGCGTTTCCAATCCCTAATAGGTCATCGATCACTCCTAGGTTAGTAGTACCAGCAGTTGCAACAACAGCAAATATTCGATGTGTAGGATTTTTTAATTGATACGAATCAATTGCACTCGCAACTGCGTTACCTTGCAATTTAAAATTTTGTTCTGTTTCAATTTGCAATACGCCAACATCCATTACGTCGGCTGCGGATTTGATTGAGGAGTGTGCTTCTTTCGAACACGCAATCACCCATTTATCTATCTCTGGGTAACGTTGCCGAGCGTCATAACGGGCTGCAACTAAAGCCGATAAATTTCCAATCGTTCCGCCTTGCACAAATACGCCGCCAGCGCTTTCGGGCATTCCGGCTAAGTCACTAATCCATTTAAGGGCTTGATTTTCGGCAAATACTGCGCCAGCGCCTTCCATCCACGAGCCGCCATATAAAGCGCTAGCGCCAACAACCAAATCAAATAGGTTTGCATATTCACTAGGGGCAGATGGGATGAACGCAAGATTTCGTGGGTGATCAGTTGAGATACATGCTTTCGCTAAGACATCTTTGAATAGCGCTAACGCGGCATGTCCACCTAAGCCTTCTGGAGTGATGGTATTGCCAACTTCGTTATATAAATCTGCCCAAGTTCTTGGACCATCAAGTGGTGGATCAGTTTTTAACCGTACCAATGAATACTCAAGAATTTCGGCAGCTAACTTCTCAACTTCATCATTAAATTCATGCATGGATTATCCAAAAATAACTTTACGTTTTGCACTCCGAACAATGTTGCGCAACATTGTGGGAAATACGAAACTGTGGAGTGGAAGTATGGAGTACCAATACAACTGGCCACCAAGTCCATGTGGAGAGAAAGTCGCCTCCTGAATAATTTTGGTTTTGCCATCAACTTCACTTATTCGAAATTCCAGCCAAGCTTTTCCCGGAAGAATCATTTCAGCATAAAGCCGTAATAATTTCTCTTTCTCAATATTTTCAACACGCCAAAAATCTAAACTCTCTCCGATTCTGAGAGTTTTCGGATCCCGTCGACCTCGGCGTAATCCAACACCACCGATTGCACGATCTAACAAGCCACGCATAAACCAGAGAAAATCTGCGCCATACCAACCATTGTCGCCACCTATCTGTTCGATTGCTTCCCATACTTTTTCTATTGGCGCATCGGTAATCACTTCCCGTAAATCCCTTAAAATCATTTCACCGGCCCATGCTGGATCGCTCTGCGCTTTTTGCCAAGGCGCGGTTGGGATTGCAGCATCAGACCATCGAGTCTCTACGGCGTTGGCAGAGATGCGGCTTAGCGCTAATTCAATTGCTTTTGTTACGTCAGTTAGCCCATCTGGTGGCGGCGGAATAATTCCGTTCAGGCTCTTATTTGGATCTGCCACAACTTCATTTATTAATGAACCAACTAACGGTCGAGCAAGTGCAGTAGGCACTGGCGTTACTAATCCAATCCATAAGCTGGATAGTTGCGGAGTAAGTACTGGAACCTTAATTATCAACCGCTTTCGCAGACCAGAAATTTTGGCAAATTTTTGCATCATATCGGCGTAACTCAAGATTTCAGGTCCGCCAATATCGAAAATTCCAGAGATTGGTTTTTCTAATTTTGCAATATGCGTTAAATACCAAAGTACGTCGCGGATCGCAATCGGATGGGTCCGATTTGCAATCCACTTTGGCGTTGTCATAATCGGCAATCTATGCGTTAAATGTCGGAGCATTTCAAATGAAGCCGAACCGGAACCAATAATAATTCCAGCTCTAATCTCCATTACTGGAGTTGAGCCACTTGCGAGTTCACTTCCAGTTCGGGCGCGTGAAGCTAGATGCTTACTACTCTTGGCATCATTAGCAATACCACCAAGATAAACAATTTGTTTTACACCAGCGGTAGTAGCAGCCTTAGCAAAGTTACGGGCCATCGCGGCTTCTATCTCATCAAAATTAGAGCCTAAATTTATTGAGTGCAGTAAATAAAAAGCAGTATGTACTCCAGTTAGCGCCGTCAAAACTTCATCATAATTATTAGCATTACCGGTTGCTATTTCTACTGCGCTTACCCATGGTTGGCCAGAGACTTTAGATTTATCACGTACAAATATTCGTACTGACATATCTTCCTGTAATAGCGCCTTTACCAATCGGCCACCAACATACCCAGATGCTCCGGTTACCAAGATTTTCCGCTGCTCGCTCATGGAATTAACAGTAGACTTTGCGTTATGAATAAGCCAAGCGAAAAGAAACCACGTATTGTGATTCTTGGCGCAGGATTTGGTGGGCTAACCGCAGCTCGTGGGTTAGCCAAATTCGCTGAAGTAACCTTGGTGGACCGCCATAATTTCCAAACTTTTCTCCCATTGTTATACCAAGTTTCAACTGCCGGACTTGCAGCAGATCATGTGGCTTATCCCGTTCGTGGCGCGATCCGGAACTCCGGCATAAAATTCCGAATGGGCTCACCAATATCTATTAACCATCGTGATAACTCGGTGAAATTAGATTCAAGTGAAGTGCTCGAATACGACCATCTAATAATTGCAATGGGATCAGCAACAAACGATTTTGGCATAAAAGGGGTAGCCGAATTTTCACTTGGCATGAAGAGCGTAAATGAAGCCTTAACTATCCGCGCAGCAGTCATGCGTCGCTTTGAAGATTTATGTAGATTTGAAGATGGCTCTAGGTTCGCTATCTCGGTAGTAGGTGGCGGCCCAACTGGAGTTGAAATGGCTGGAGCGATGGCAGAGTTGAGACGCGGACCGCTAGCTTCTGATTTTAAAAACGCGGCTGACCATATCGATATCTACCTAATTGAAGCTGGCCCAAGATTGCTTCCAACATTCTCGCCATCGCTATCAGAGCGGACCGCAAAAGATTTAGAGAAACTTGGCGTAAAAGTTATTTGTAACGCTTCTGTAAAAGAAATAAACGATGCAAAAATATTTTTTAGCGATGGTGACTCAATTGAATCAGGGATTACAATTTGGGCGGCTGGAGTAATGGGTGAGCCAACTATTAAAAAACTTTCGCTACCTATTGAAGCAAATCGAGTAGCAGTAGAACCAACGTTGCAAGTGCAGAATTATCCGCATATTTGGGCAATCGGTGATATTTCTGGAGTGAAGAACAAATCTGGAAAGTTTCTCCCGATGGTAGCTCCGGTAGCCATGCAACAAGGAAGATTCGTTGCGAAGCAAATTGCAGCGCTAATTGCGGGACGTACCCTTAAAAATTTCTCCTATATTGATAAAGGATCGATGGCAACAATTGGGCGACATAAAGCGGTTGTCGAAGTTAAAGGAATTAAAATTGGTGGCGCAATTGCGTGGTTTATCTGGCTCTGGTTGCACTTGTTTTACTTGCTGGGCGGGCGAAACAAGATTGGAACTATCGCTGATTGGACCTGGAATTACTTAACTTTTGATCGAGGTAACCGCCACATCATGGATTCCTACTAACTATGAGTTATATAGACCTGCGCGGTCATCAAGTGTGGAGCGTTGTCCACGAAAATAATGGCGAGCCAGTTCTTTTGATGCATGGTGGTTTAAGCAGCACTGAAGATTGGGATTTCACAGTCTTGCCTGCCGTTGCAAGTGACCATCACGTTTATTCCTATGATCGAAGCGCTCACGGGCGTACCAAAATTCGGGATGGGTACTTCCATTTTGATTTTCAAACCGATGAAGCGATTGCCTATATTGAAGATGTTATAAAAAGACCAACTCATTTAATTGGTTGGAGTGATGGTGGCATTATTTCGTTGCTCATTGCTTTGAAACGGCCAGATTTAGTGAAATCAATTATCGCAATCGGAACCAACTACAACCATGATTCTGGTTTATCTTTCAATTTATCTACCGTGCAAGTCCCAGAAGAAGATAAAGCGCTCTTTGTGGAAAGAAGTGGTCAGGATCCAGAGTTACTTGTAGAGATTGTTACTAAAGCTTTCCAAGTTTGGGCTACCGAACCAAATATGACTTTAGAACAATTATCTAAAATTGAAGTTCCGGTACTGATATTAGCTGGCGATGACGAACCATTTGGAAGTGCGCATACTTTTGAGATGTATGAAGCTTTTCCTAATGGAAGGTTAGCGGTATTGCCAGGTGCTTCACACTATGTTGTTAAAGAACAAGCCGAATTAATGCAATCAGTAATTCGAGATTTTTATATAAAACCAGAATTTCCGATTACAAAATATGCAAATCGCAGAAAAGCAAGGCAGCGAGAAATACTAGGAAATTCGTAACGCGCCGATTGCACCTTCAGGCACAAATGGATTGTTTGGCGCGATTGGATTTAGCCTTAAATACTTCTCGCTTTGTAAAGGACGTTGATCACTTTCACCTTTATTTGGCCAAAATGAGAATGCGCGCTCAGCTTGCGCAGTAATAGTTAGTGATGGATTTACACCTAGATTTGCGGTAACACTTGCACCATCGACAACATGTAATTTCGGATAGTTCCAGACTCGGTGATACGGATCAATTACGCCAGTATTTTCGCTATCTCCGATAACGCAGCCACCAACAAAGTGTGCGGTAAATGGCGCACCAATCAAATCACCTAGGTGGCCACCGGCAACGCCACCGTTCTTTTCGGCAATTCTGCGCACAACTTCATTAGCTTCTGGAATATAGGTTGCATTTGGATGATCAGCATCGTTGATTGAAGTTAAACGCCACCCAAATAAGCCTCGCTTTTCACTTACCGATACTGATGACTCAACATTTTGCATTACAAGTGCAATGACAGTGCGTTCACTCCATTTTCTAACATCAAGTATTTTAAAAAGTGTTGCTGGTTTCTTGATTACTTCGCGAAGCCAAGCTTTGCGACGACTCTTTGCGGTATTACCATCAGTCATAACTGTTTGTAATAGCCCCATCAAGTTACTGCCTTTGCCGTATCGGACTGGTTCAACGTGGGTATGTTCATTCGGAAAAAAAGATGAAGTGATTGCAGATCCTTGCGAAAAATCACTTTTAAAATGCTTTGGCATCATTGCGCCGGTTAACGCTTCGCTATTTGTCCGGGAAAGTTTTCCTAAGAAACTAGAAATCTTAGGAAGCACCCCATCTCGCTTCATTTTATGCAATAACTTCTGAGTGTTGTAGGTTCCTGCTGCTACTACAACTTGGCTCGCCGTAAATTTTCTTTTACCGCCAAACCAAGCACTACTTTTGCGGGCGGTAATTCTCCAACTGCCATCTTTTAATTCTTCGATCTTGGTCACTGTGTGTTCTGGATAAACTCTTGCTCCCGCTTTTTCTGCAAGTCCTAAATAATTTTTTGGCAAAGTATTCTTCGCATTATGCCGACACCCGGTCATGCATGCACCACATTGCATACAACCGTTGCGCTCTGGTCCAACGCCACCGAAGAATGGATCTTTAGCTAAAACACCACTACCTTCACCAAAATAAACTCCTAATGGCGCCATTTTGAAAGTCTTGCCAACTCCCATCTCGTTAGCGACTTCTTGCATCGATTTATCGGATGGTGAAAAAAATGGATTATCAGCAACTCCTAAGACACGTGATGCTTGGTCATACCAAGGCTTAAGTTCGGCTTTCCAATCCGTAATATTCTTCCATTGTTTATCTTCAAAATAAGTATCTGGTGGTACATATAAAGTGTTTGCATAAACAAGTGAGCCGCCACCAACTCCTGCGCCGGCTAAAACTAAAACATCAGGAAGCGCGTGAATTCTTTGAATTCCACGAAGCCCTAACCGCGGTGCATATAAGAATTTTGAAATCCGCCAAGATGTTTTAGGAAAATCGTTATCGGTAAATCTTCGGCCAGCTTCAAGAACTGCAACTTGATAACCTTTTTCACTTAATCGGAGCGCTGCAACCGAGCCACCAAAACCAGATCCAATTACAACGACATCGAAATCTCGGTCAAACATAAACTAGACTTTAGTGGGTTATCACAGAAATTACACAGGTACTTATGGTTAGGTGGCCGAATGTCTACGAAGCGATTAGGTGTCGATTGGGCATCGTTAGTAACTGGACTTGGCCTCGGATTAACCATTGCGCTACAAATCGAAAGTACAACCCAAGAGGATTGGGCTTCGACTTACGCAATCGTTACTTCGATTTCACGCTCGTTTGCTCTCATTGGAACTTATCTCGCATTAGTTGGCTTAGTTCTGGTAGCCCGAGTGCCTTTGATTGAAAGTTCCGTAGGTCATGACCGCTTAATCACTTGGCATCGCAAGCTTGGACCATATTCACTTTTCTTAATTGGCTTTCATGTGCTCTTCGTTGCAATAGGTTATGCCGGCTTAGAACGAATTCCAACAATTATCGAAATTTGGCGGATGGTTACACGTTTTCCTTGGATGTTGCCAGCATTTGTAGGGTTTATTTTTATGATGGCCGCAGGCATTACTTCGTATAAAAAAGCGCGAGCCAGAATGTCTTATGAGACTTGGTGGACAGTACATCTTTATACCTATCTAGCAATCGCACTCTCATTCATGCATCAAGTACTTACTGGCCCAATGTTCATCGGTCACCCACTAAATAGATTTTTTTGGAACGTTCTATATTTATCTGTCGCTGGAACTTTAATAACTTGGCGGTTTGCAATCCCGGTTATTAGATCACTTCGCCTTGGCCTTAAAGTTGAGCAAGTTGTAAAAGAAGGTCCCGGAGTATTTTCAATAATTATGAAGGGCAGAAATGTTGAATCACTTGGCGCTCAAGGTGGTCAATTCTTTGGGTGGCGCTTTCTAACCAAGGGGCACTGGTTTATTTCGCATCCCTATTCATTGTCTGCTGCGCCAACTAAGAAATATTTACGGGTAACAGTCAAAGATTTAGGTGACCACTCAGGTTCGGTAACTTTCATTAAACCTGGAACTCGCGTCTTCTTAGAGGGTCCATACGGTGCATTTACCGCGGGGCGTGCTTCGAAAGGCCATGTAACTTTGATTGGCGGTGGCGTAGGTATTACGCCAATCCGAGCAATCATGGAGGAATTCCCACCTGCTGTTGAGGTTGATGTTATTTTTCGAGCATCGAAGAAAGAAGATTTAGTGTTGAAAGAAGAGTTAGATTATTTAGCAGAAGAACGTGGTGCTCGGGTGCATTATTTGATTGGGCCTCGTTCAGAACATCCAATGGATGCAAAATACATCATGCGAATTGTGCCGACTTTTAGAGATTCCGATGTTTATATCTGCGGCCCAACACCACTTGTAGATGCAGTGCGGGAAGCTGCTCGCAATGTTGGGATTCCAAAAAACCGATTCCATGACGAAGCTTTTGCATTCCACGGCGAGTAGGAGTTAACGATGAAACGCGCAGTATTAATTGCAACCGGAACTATTGGAAGTCTTGGCGCAATACTTGCTGTAACGCCGCCGCAATTTGGCCAAAGCTCCGCGGCAAATCTTGGTGGTGGCACAACAACTCCTACAAATTCTTCGCCGACGGCAAATTCACAAACTCCTACGCCACCACAGAGCCCTACTGCTACTAAGTCGGCTACTAAGTCGGCTACTAAGTCGGCAACCAAATCTGCAGCTGCATCACCAACTGCAACAAAGAGCCATACAACAACTCAATCTGAATCACCATCTCCGACTCCGACTCCGACTCCGACTCCGACTCCGACTCCAACTCCAACTCCGACTCCAACAAAAACTCAGGCGCCGGCAAGTAGTGGGGTTTCCGGTTCATATACTGGAAACACTTATGCAGCATCTCGCTATGGAAATACTTATGTAAAAGTTACTTTAAAAAACGGTGAAATTACAGATATCAGCGGATATCAAAGCCCAAGTAGTTGGAGTGGCTATGTAATTCCTACTTTAGATCAATGGGTTCCGACTAAAAAAATTACGATTGACCAAATCGTCTCGACTAGCGCTCAAAATTTACCCTGTGCAATTCAAAATTCTTGTCGATCTCGCGCTTCATATACAGCAACTGCATATTGGCAATCACTTCAATCGGCGTTGAAAAAAGCAGGGTATTAAGAGCCCGCTGTGCGCATTTATCGCGAGATCGAGGCTTGGGGAACTGTTTTAATTATTGATATTGAATCTAAAAACTTATCTGAAATTCAATTAGAAATTGCGCTATCTAAAGTTAATGAATACGTTCACCATATTGATGAAGTTTTCTCCACATACAAATCAGATTCTATAATTTCCAAGTTGCGACGTAATGAGATTGAGATTTGGCAAACTTCAGATGAAGTTAGGGAGGTTTGGAATTTATGCGAAGAAACGAAACGATTAACTAATGGTGCTTTTGACCCATGGGCAGTACCTGGAGGTTTTGATCCGTCTGGGTTAGTAAAAGGTTGGGCTGCTGATAAATCTGCAGAAATTTTATTGAGCCACGGTGTCGCACACATTTTAATAAATGCCGCTGGAGATCTAACTCTTCGCGGTGGCCGCATCGAAGACGGCGAAATTAAACCTTGGCTAATTGGTATTACCGATCCGAATAATACAGATAATATTGTTAAGACCTTTGAAATTTTAGATGGCGCAATTGCAACTAGTGGAGATTATGAACGTGGTGATCATATTAAGGATCCGCAAAATGGCATGGTTGCAGTTGGTGCTAAATCAGCAACCGTCATTGGGCCAAGTGGTGCAATCACTGACGCGCTTGCGACAGCTTTAATGGTTGCGGGAAGTGATGGTGCAACTTGGTTTACCCAACCAGAGTTATTTGGCTATCAGCCTTGGGTAATTAATCGCCATGACGCCACTTCATGGAGTATTGATTAGTTAAAATATGGAGCCCCCCGTCAGGATTGAACTGACGACCTGCCGCTTACAAGGCGGCTGCTCTACCACTGAGCTAGAGAGGCATGATTTACGAGGCGTAATTATGGCATTAGAAAGTGGTGTTCGGACGCCACTTTCCATAGACCTCGCGTAGCTGGTCCACGATTTCCCCGACGGTGGCATAGGCCTTTACTGCCGCAACACATGGGCCGACCACATTTTCACCAGATTTAGCAGCAGCACCAACGCTAGCCAACGCAATTTTTACTGCTTCATTATCTCTACTTGCTTTCAATTTCTTAAGTGAAGCAACTTGATCTATCTCACTCTGCGGGTCAATTGCGAACGGTTTAAATGGTGGCGTTTCAGCTTGGAAAATATTTACGCCCACAACTTTTCGCTTACCACTTTCAACATCCATAGCAAATTGATAAGCCTTATCTGATAATTCTTTTGAGAACCAACCATTATTAATACATTCGAGTGCTCCGCCACGCTTTTCAATATCTTCTAGTAAAGCCCACATTTTCTCTGCAAGTTCGTCAGTCATTCTCTCTAATTCATAACTTCCAGCTAACAAGTCAACGCCATCCAATACTCCCGTTTCAAATGCCACAACTTGCTGAGTACGAAGTGCCAACATCGCAGCCTCTTCAGTTGGTACGCCAAGTGCTTCATCAAATGCAGAGACATGCATTGTTTGAATGCCACCTAGCGCTGCCGCCAACATTTCTACCGTTGTTCTAACTACGTTATTCATAGGCTGATGTGCAGTTAGCGAAGAACCAGCGGTGAAAGCAAAAATTCTTAACTGTTCAGAGCGAGGATCTTTTGCATTATATTTTTCACGCGCAATTCGCGCCCAAGTTTTACGAGCTGCTCGAAATTTGGCAACCTCTGGTAAGAACTCAATATTTGAAGAGAGGAATGTAAATAAAGTTGGAGCAACTTGATCGATGGTTACTCCGCGTTCCAACGCCTTGTCTAAATACTCGCGTGCATTTGAAAAAGTAAATGCCACTTCTTGAATCGCATCCGAGCCAGATTCTCTAATGTGGTAGCCGCTCATCGCTAACGGAACCCATTTTGGGATATCACGGGCTATGTACTCAATAACATCAACTGAAAGCTTTAAGCCCGCTTCGGCTGGGAAAATTTGGGTTCCGCGCGCTATGTATTCTTTCAAAACATCGTTTTGAATAAACATCCCAAATTGGTTTGGATCGACACCGCGTTGTTCGGCGAGGGCAATAAACATGGCCGCCCAGATATAACCAATTGAATTCGCAGTAGTTCTTACTTGGCTTATCTTCTCTAGTGGAATTTGATCCATCAAAATTTCAATATCTGCCAAACTATCAATCGCTACCCCAACTCTGCCAACTTCACCTTCGGCAAGTGGGTGATCCGAATCAAGTCCGAGTTGTGTTGGAAGATCTAGCGCAACGCTAAATCCAGTTAATCCTTGCGCCAATAACATTTTAAATCTCTCATTTGTTTCTCGCGGCGTTCCAAAGCCACCATATTGGCCCATAGTCCATACGCCAGCATCTGGTTTGATGCCGCGGGTGTATGGATATTCGCCTGGTTTCTCTAATGAACTCATTATTTATTTCTGCTTTCAAGTTCTTGCTTTAAAACTTTCTTGGCAATCTTCCCAGTTGAATTTAATGGAAATGCATCGACAATCAATACTTCTTTTGGTTTCTTATAAGTAGCCATACGAGATTTGCAATGTTCTAAAACTTTACTTACTAGTTCGTCGCCTTTTGTGTTTGCATTTGGCGTGAGAGTTACCATCGCAACTACTCGTTGGCCCCATTCGGCATCAAATACGCCCATCACTGCAACTTCAGAAATATCCGAAACTTCCGCAATGACATCTTCTATTTCGCGCGGATAAATGTTGTAGCCCCCGCTAATTATCATGTCGCCTTTTCGATCAACCAGGAATAGCCGATTTTCTAAATCCAATCGACCAAGATCTCCGGTGTGTAACCAACCATCTCGAACAGCTTTAGTAACAGTGGGATCATTTCCGGCTGCGCCGTAGTAGCCCCGCATTACATGATCACCTCGCGTAATAACCTCGCCAATTTCACCTTGTGGCACATCTTTACCAGCTTCGTCAACGATTCGAATTTCAACTGTTGTGCAAGGGTTTCCAGCGCTGGTAAGAATTTCGGGATCTTTAAATAAACCAAGTTCATGATCGGCTGCACTTAAGACCGTTACTGGCGGAATAGCTTCAACTAAACCGTAGTACTGCACCATGTTCTTTGTAATCCGGTCATAACATTGGCGAATCTGCTCTGGCGGCATTGGGGCACCTGCATAACCAAGCATTTTTAAATTCGACATTTTTTCTCGGGTCATATCTTCCATAGATAGTAAACGCGCCACCATTGTCGGAACTAGCGCGGTTGCGTTAGCGCCTCGATGTTGAATTGCCTCAACCAGCGATTCTGGCTCATATTTAGCTTGCACAATTTGTTTTGCACCAAATGCAAAATATGGCAAGACAAAAAGTCCGCTGGTATGAGTTACTGGACCTGCATGTACCCAGCAATCACTCTCATTAAGAGTACGACCAAAAATATCGGTAACTATGTTTCCTAAACTAGCTAACCGATTTCTATGGGTTCGAATCGCACCTTTGGGATTACCAGTAGTGCCACTTGAGTAATTCAGCGAAACTAAACTATCTGGATTAACAGCTAGTAAGAGTGGTTCTGTAGATTCTTTGGCTAAAAAATTTTCGTAATTAATGGTGCCATGATGATCGCCTTTTATTAAAATAATGTGGTCAACTATTTCGCGAACTGGCCCGGCTTCATCCCAAAACTTTGCATCCATTATTAAAACTTTTGCGCCGCAATCTTTCGTAATGCGAACCCAATCAGTTGGGTGTAGCCGATAATTAAGTGCAACTCGACAAAGCCCAGCGCTGGAAATTCCTAAATCGGATTCAATATAGGTATTTTGATTTGATTGTAGATCTAATACTCGATCGCCTTCTTGTAGTCCAAGAGCTTTCAAAGCTCGAGCTAGTTGAAATATTCTGGAACCAATTTCACCAAAAGTTATAGAACCCTCGGGACCTTCGACTGCGATTCGGTCGCGATAACGCCGCATGGAACGGGCAACAATTGTTCCGACATCCATTTGGCTCTCCTAATTCAATCTCTTACTTATTCGCTGCCACGTAGGCGCTATCCAACACCCAAGCACCATTCGAGAGAACAGTTACAGGGTTAATGTCTAACTCAAAACCTTCATCCCAACCAGCGGTTGCATCTGTGATTCTTAGCACGAGCTCAACAAATGCAGCACGGTCGGCAGCTTTTGCGCCGCGAACCCCAGCAAATAGTTTTACTAATCGGGTTTCATCAATCATGGCATTTACATCTTCACTACTTACAGGTAACAACCGAAGTGCAGTGTCGTTAATAACTTCAGTCAAAACACCACCGACTCCAATCGTTAATACTCGACCAAGTGGTGATGGCGTAATGCCAACTAATACTTCAATACCTTTAGGCACAAATCGCTCTACAAGTACTGATGCTTCGCCACCATTTGCAATCGCAATCAGTCGATCGAAAACTTCTGGCGCGCTATCCTCGGAAATATCTAACGAAACTCCGCCAGCATCGCTCTTATGCAATAAGCCTGGGATAACAGCTTTCAACACTGCTCGGCCACCAACTTTTAAAACCGCTGCACTAACCTCACTCTTCTTGGAAACAACTAGCGATTCCGGAACTGGCACACCAACGCTTTCCCATAAATTCTTTAGCTCTACCTCACTTGCACCAGCATTTGGGGTTGCAGTTGTCAGCACTAGCGGCTTCCGTGAATATTTTGGAATTGGCATAGAAACAACTCGTAATAATTCAAGTGCCCGAGCAGCACGTTCTGGCGTGGGGTAAACCGGAATATTAAATTGCGCCAATTTTTTTGCAGCTAACGGAGCTAGTGATTGCGCACCAGTTCGAGCCACCACAATTGGCAAAGATCTAACTTTCCCGGCAGCACCAAGAGCATTAGCAATTCGTTCAACATCGTCGCCTACCAATACGCAGAACGCCGCGATAATTGCTTCGACGTTCCGATCATTTACTAATATCGCCATACATTTTTCGAATAACTCTGGTGACGAAATCACGGCGGCAGTTACATCAACTGGGTTTGTGGAATTTCCGTAACTCGGAATAAATTCATCTAGCGCTGCAATGGTTTTGGGTTCTAACTCGGCTAGTTCTAGTCCGCATGCTTCTAGCGCATCGGTTCCTAGAATTCCGCTTCCACCAGAAGTTGTAATAATCGCTACACGTTTTCCAATTAACTTCGTACCAGTTGTGAAAACAGCGCCAGCATCAAGTAACTCTTCTACATTGTTCACTCGCACCGCTCCGGTAGCTTTAATCGCGGCATCAACTACTCGATCACCAGTTGCTAGCGCGCCCGTGTGTGATGCTGCTGCTTTGGCACCAGCTTGAGAGCGGCCAGCTTTCAAAATTGCAGTTGGTTTTTTAGCAGCTATCTCGCGTAATTGTGCAATCTCAGTTAAACCTTCAGTATAAATTAAAATTCCAGTAACTTCTTTATCTTCAGAGAGCGCCGTTGCGATATCCATTGCACTTACTTCAGCTTCGTTTCCAGTTGTGACCACAACACCAATTGGTAAATCGCGATCTAAACCAAGCGAATAAGTGCCATAACCGAGCGCACCGGATTGGCTCACTAACGCAAGTGATCCTGCCGAAAGTGCAGTGCTATCTGATGAAAAAACTGGTGAAAAAGTTGCGGTTAATTTTGCAGCGCCGCCGACCGAACCAATGCAATTTGGTCCAACTAATCTCATCCCAGATTTTTTCGCAATTGAAACCAATCTATCTTGCGCGATTGCGCCGGCTTCATCCGCTTCCGCAAATCCAGATGCCATAACGGTTACAACGGGAACGCCAGCGCTTGCACAATCTGATACTGCTGCTTCAACCGCGTTTAATGGCACCATAATTAGCGCTAAATCAATTGGCATATTAATTTCAGAGATCGAAGCAAAAGCATTTATTCCTAGAATGGTTCCGCCTTTTGGATTTACTGGAAAAATTTCACCTTGGTACCCATGCTTTAGCAAATACTCAATTGGCAACCTTCCCATTGCGCCAACGCGTTCGGTAGCGCCGATGATTGCAACAGATTTAGCAGACCAAAGATTTGCAAGTTTGTTCATTAAAGAACGGCAAACCCTTCAATCTCTACCAACGCTTCAATATCCCAAAGCCGAGTTACTCCTACTAAAGTCATTGCCGGATAATCTTTACCAACTAATCGCTGCCAAACTTTTCCAATTTCACGCGCATTCGTGCGGTAATTTTCTGGGTCTACCGAATAAATCGATAGTTTTGCTAAATCTGAGGGAGATCCGCCAGCCTCAGATAGTGCGGTTAACAGATTAGAAAGCGCCTTCTCAAACTGCTCGACAATGCCATTCCCAACAATTACACCTTCTTTATTTAGCGCTGTCTGACCAGCAAGAAAAATTAACTTTCCGCCGTCTGTGGCAACTGCGTGTGAAAAACCAATTGGTGCTGCGAGTGAATCTGGGTTGATGCGATTAATTTTTTTCATTTCTTCTCCCCAATCGTGGCAGCATCCAACCAGCGAGCTTCGCCAGTTTCGCCATTATCAATAAAAGCTATCGCAGCTGTAGCGACCTCGTTTGCAGTTAATAATCTACCGCCTGGTTGTTTTGCAGCAAGCGCAGCACGTAACTCGTCCCGAGTTTTACCAGTCCTTGCAGCAGTCACATCTAAACCTTTATCCAACATCGGCGTATCTACATATCCAGGGCAGAGCGCATTTACAGTAATTCCATACTTACTTAATTCAACAGCACTAGCGCGGACTACACCCACTACTGCATGTTTTGAGGCACTGTAAGCAGTTACAAAAGCTTCGCCCATCAAGCCAGCAATACTTGCAATCACAATCACCCGACCATAATTTTGACTCTTCATTACTGGGGTTACTGCTCGAATAAATCTAAATGGCGCTGTAGTGTTTATTGCTAACGTCTTTTCCCAAATCGCATCTGTAGTATCTTCAATTTTCTGCACATCAGCTTCGCCCGCATTTAAAATAATTACATCAACGCCGCCCCAAGCAGCAATCATTTTCGCAATTACTTCATCAGGAACCTTTGTTGAAGTTGCATCTGCCGCAATTACTAGGGTTTCTCCGAGCGCCCCGGAAACGACTTCTTTCAATTCAGATTCAGTTCGGGCAGTAACTGCAATTTTATGTTTTAGTGGATCGCTCTTTAATTGCGAAACGATAGCTTTACCGATGCCGCGTCCTGCGCCAGTTACTAATATCCGGAGTTGTCGATCCATTTAAGAATTCCCCTCCGTAAGCGCACGATGTGCGTAATATCGTTTCATAAAACACCATGTTAATGGCGAGTAATGCTGCGGATGGTTAATAATACGCTACATGCAAGAGCGTAAAGCCATCATCGCTGCGGCGGTAAGAACCCCATTTGGCGCTTATTTTGGCGCTCTTTCCAAAGTTCGCCCTGATGATTTATTGGCTTTCACAATTTCTGAATTAGTTAAGAAAGTTCCAAATTTAAATCTGGAATTAATCGACGATGTAATTATGGGTGATACAAATGGTGCTGGTGAAGATAATCGAAATGTTGCGCGAATGGGTGCGCTACTCGCTGGACTTCCCGAAACTATTCCTGGTCTAACTTTAAATAGATTATGCGGATCAGGTGGCGAAGCCGTGATTCAAGCATCTCGAGCAATTCGACTTGGTGATTACAACTATGTGATTGCAGGTGGAGTTGAATCAATGTCCCGAGCACCTTGGATAGTAGAGCGTGACTCCAAGAAGAAACCAGAGCCATCAGCTAATTTGGAATTGAATCAATCTACCGTTGGCTGGCGCATGATAAATCCAAAATTCCCGGCAGACTGGGTACAGAGTCTTGGACGTTGCGCTGAAGAAGTAAGTCAAAGGTTTGGAATTACCCGAAAACAAGTTGATGAATGGTCACTTCGCTCTCATCAACTCGCTGCGGTTGCTTGGGATAAGAAAATCCATGATGGTTTTGTAGTTCCATTCAAAGGGCTTACATCTGATGAATCAATCCGTCGCGATACTTCGCTGGAAAAACTTGGCGAATTACCTTCAGCTTTCTCTGAAGGTGGAACTGGAACCGCTGGAAACTCTTCTCCAATAAATGATGGCGCGGTTGTAATGTTGATTACAAATGAAATTAATTGTGCTGAGTTAGGTTTACCTGGAATTGGAAGAATTCTTGCAACCCAAATAACCGCAACAAAACCAGATGAGTTTTCGCTTGCTCCAATTTCTGCAATTCATAGAGCGCTCAAAAAAGTTGATAAGAAAGTTAGTGATATCAAGGTATGGGAGATAAACGAAGCATTTGCTTCCATGGTTTTAACGGTTCTCCATGAAATTCCAGAAATCAATCCAGAGCGCGTAAATATCAATGGTGGCGCGATTGCGATTGGTCATCCAGTGGGAGGTTCGGCAGCTCGGGTAATCGTTGATTGCGCTCGTGAATTAAAGCGCCAAGGTGGCGGTATTGGTATCGCGGCCGCTTGTATCGGAGTAGGGCTAGGCATCGCTGTTGTTATTGAAGTTGCCGAGTAAAGTATCGCCATGATTAAACCGAGCGAGTTCACTGATATTACTTACGAAGTATCAGAATTAATCGCAACAATCACAATTAATCGTCCAGATCGCTATAACGCTCTCCGCGGTCGAACTGTTGACGAATTGCTTGCAGCATTTAAACATGCGTGGGTCGATAAAAAAGTTGGCGCAATAATTCTCACTGGCGCTGGTGAAAAAGCTTTCTGTACTGGTGGCGATCAAAAAGAACGCTCGACCACCGGTGGTTATGGCGATACCGAAACTGGAATGTTTGAAATTGAATCACTTCACAAATTAATTCGAGCAGTTCCAAAGCCAGTCATCGCGGCGGTTAATGGTTTTGCAATTGGTGGTGGCCATGTACTTCATGTGCTCTGCGATTTATCAATTGCCTCCGAAACCGCAAAGTTTGGCCAAGTTGGTCCTCGAGTTGGATCTTTCGATGCCGGGTTTGGCACTGCTTATTTAGCCCGCGTTGTTGGCGAGAAACGTGCGCGTGAAATTTGGTTCCTATGTGAACAATATGATGCCGCGACTGCTGAGCGTTGGGGTTTAGTTAATAAAGTTGTTGCGCCTAATCAATTAATTTTAAGTGCACGCGAGTGGGCGAAAAAAGTTGCATCGCTCTCACCTACCGCGCTTAAAACTTTGAAGCACTCATTTAATGCTGATTCTGACCATATTGGCGGTATTCAATCGCTCGCTTTTGATGTCCTTGATTTATATACCGAAACCGATGAATCTAAAGAAGGTGGCAAAGCTTTTACCGAAAAGCGTTCACCTGATTTCAATCAGTTTCGTTAAATTCTTGCCATTCTCGCTTCAAAATTGCATAAACAAAAGAACTCGTCCACTCACCTTTAAACATTTCATCTTCAATATGTGTCGCCTCTAATCTCATCCCTAAATTTTCAGATACTTTTCGCGATGGCAGATTTCTCGTATCTATACAAGTTGCAAGGCGATTGAAATCTTTTACAGTAAATGCCCAATTTATGAGCGCTTTACAAGCTTCATGTACATATCCAACTCCGCTGAATTTTGGATTAATTACATAACCAAATTCTCCATATTTGTTTACAGAATTTTTTATACTTAAATTTAATTGTCCAATTACTTTTTTACTTTCTTTCGAAACAATTGCAAGAACTATCCAATCTCCTTCATTTACAACATCATTTTGAGAAATCGCTTTTAGTAACGCTTCATGAACCTGCTCCGGAGTGCGCTCAGGCCAGGGAATATAACGAACTACCTCTGGAATTGATTGGTACTCCAACAAATCTTCTTCATCGCTTAATTCAAGTGGACGCAAAAGCAATCGTTTAGTTTCAATCATATTTTCAACTTAACGGAACGTTTAGTAAGTGGTCTTTTTCGACTCTTGCTCAAGGGCGTGATTAGTGATTGTGGTTCGGATATCCCAAAGTTCTGGGAAAAATGTAAAGGAATTCAACTTGCTAAGGATCTCGACCGGAGTCCCTTGAGTGCCTGAAACTTTTGCACCAATGCTTCGCTCCACAACTTTGTAGTGGCGGTGGCGCCAAAGATAGATCCGTTCATCTAGCTCAGTAAGAGCTTCCGCTAACAAATAAAGGTCTTCGTATTTGCGATCGTTTAAATAAAGCGTTAACAAATCAATATTGGCTTCACCTAACAAACGATGAAATTCTTTCCCAAGTCCTGGAACTCCTTTACGAAG
>CAIRHO010000064.1 GCA_903878415.1 uncultured Actinomycetes bacterium | reverse complement strand
GTTGAAGTCCAAGTACCACAACGTGTTGATGGCGCAGCAAAGAAAGCTTTAGAAGATTTCGCAAAAGCAACCGAGTCAGTAAACCCGCGCGAAGAATTTTTTGAAAAGGCTCGAGTATGAGCAACCCTAAAGAGCAAGACGAAGCAACTTCGGTTTATGTAATCTCGGTAGCTGCCGAACTTTCTGGTTTACATCCACAAACACTTCGCCAATATGATCGAATTGGATTAGTTTCACCGGGTCGTGCGCAAGGCCGTGGTCGTCGGTATTCACTTCGTGATATTGCACTACTCCGAAATGTGCAACGGATGGTTAGTGAAGGAATAAACCTCGCCGGCATTAAAAAGATATTGGAACTTGAATCAGCGATGTCGAATATGGCGATCGAAGTTGCAAAGTTACGGCTTGAAGTAGACGCGCTTTTGGAAGCAAACCCTGGTGTAAATCCAACGCGCGCCATCATGAAGCGCCAAAACCAATCTGTAACTATTTACCAAGAAGGAAATTAGTTCGGCCACTCCAATTGCCTAGAATTTTCTCGGCCGGAGTTACCAAAATACTTTCTAAAATAGTGCTGTAAATATCGCGGAAATCTGTAGTAACGGCTAAATCACCATCTATTAATTTAGTTAGCGAAGGTTGGTCGCCGTAGAAGCCGCCTTTTACTTTATCGCCGATTAAGAAAACCGGACCGGATGTTCCATGGTCAGTTCCTTGCGAAGCATTTCCTTTTACCCGCCGGCCAAATTCACTGTAAACCATCATCGTGACATCACTGGCGCGATTTGTTGCATTGAGTTGGCTCATAAATTTGTAAATGGATTTCGATACCGCCCCTAGTAATTCAGCCTGCGCATTGGCTTCATTTGCATGGGTATCAAAACCACCGAGTGAAACCGACCATACTTTTGTTGGTGACCCAGCCGCGATTAATTTTGCAACCACATCAAGTTGTTGTGAGAGATTTGAATCCCCGCCAGCATTTCCGCCGTTCACAGTTGGTAAATCGACCGCAACCGGAGCTGGCGATTTTAATATTGGCGCTACTTGAGATGAGACGCTAAATAAATTACGCATCGATGTAGCAGCAGCCGCCATAAGTTTCGAGTCATCGCGCGAGACCCTAGATAATTTTTGGCAATCAATCGCAAGCGTTCCGGTTGGAACGACAAGGCCACCAAGTGGCAGCGCTGAGCCCGAGCGCTTCGTGCCAGCCAATAACGGTGGCAGCACCGAACCTAAACTTATTGCCAGCATTGGATCTTCTGGTTGCGAATCAATGTATCGACCTAGCCATCCAGAACTTAAATGGCTTACTGGCGATCCCGTCTGCCAAATTGCCATCGAAGAAAAATGTGAGTGATCGGGTTTTGGATAACCAACGCCACGAACGATTGCAACTTTACTCTGATCCCAAAGTGATTTAATTCCGGTCATCCCCGGGTTTAACGCTAAACCTTGACCAATCGGCAACATAGTATTTTCGGCGTAAGAAATATCCGGACGTGATGAATAATAAATTGGATCCTTATATGGGATTACCGTATTTAAACCATCATTACCGCCATACAAAGTAACTATTACAACAATTGGAGTTCCAAGCGCTAGCGGACGATTAATCGCGGCTTCGGCAATTTGATCTAGAGTTAATAATGGCGCGGCGGCACCAGCGGCGATTGCACCACCAGTTAACTGTAGAAATTTTCGTCGGCTAATTGTGTCCATAGTTATCTCCTAAGCACTCACTACATATTCCGGGCTGCATAGTGCAAGAAGTACAAATTCGGCGGGGTCACCAACTGCGTTACGTAACGCACCTTGTGTTCGGTTGCTCCAAGCCGAAACACCTAACCAGTCCGCACTTTTAGCTACCCGCACGCTCTGTGAAAGCGAAGTAATAGGCGTTAAATCACCTTGATTTATCAACCATTTAGCAAATGCGATTCGATACTGCGCGCTAGCTGAACTTAGCCACGCTTCATCGGTAGGCCAACCGCCAACATTTGGTGGGCTAAATGGAACTTGTACAAGTTTCTGTAGATGGCTAATTAATTGGTTACTTGAATCTAACTTAGATGGTGTTATCTGAAGCGCGCGACAAGCGGAGATAAACCATTCAACTGGCGCTTTAACTGATGAGTTATTTGGATCGCGCATCGCGACGTCACTAGCGAGGGCGGTAACTGCGCTTGCAATATTACGTTCCGCAAAAGCTTTTTTAATAGTTGAATCTGTTGGCAGGGGTTGCGAACTAGAGATGAAGCGGTACCAGAGCCGTTCTGCAATAAAAGTTGCACAATCATCGCGTGCCACCAAGTAATCACTTACGCTATCGCCAGAAAAAACCGCAGTCGTTCCCAATAAAGTTACCGCGCTTGGATCGTGCCGCTTTAAATTGAGAGTAACCTGCCCGCTGCTGTTATTTATCTGGTATCCGGTTAAGACTTTCGCTAACGCCTTTACATCATCTTCGCTATAACGGTTTACCCCTAAGACAAACAATTCCATTAACTCTCGCGAAAGATTTTCATTTGGCGCTTTTAATGTGCTATCGCCACCATCTAACCAAATTTGTAGCGCGCCATCGTTAATCATCGCTCGGGACATCTCTTTAAAGTTCCCAAGCGCGTAGGTTCGCAATGTTTTATTTTGCGTAAGCATCGGCAGCGGGTAATTTATTTTGTCGATTGAAGTTGCCCAATGGCCATGCCAGCACCAGACCATTCGCTCACTTAGCCCATGGTTACTTAACGCCATTCGATCCAGCCACCAGAGCACCATCTGCAAACTTTGCGCCCGCATCGCTTGCGCAAACGGAATCACTTCTGGCGTATTTGGCGAAGGTCGTTTTCCGAGATCAGTAATCACCGGTTCTGTGATTACTGCAAGACCAGTATCAATTGCCGGAACTGTGGTTGCTTCGATGCGATAAGCCGAAACTCCAATTTTTAACGCGGCGGCAAACTCACCAGGTCGTGGACCAAAGCCAAATCGATGCGACAACCGCGCGATTTCAAGTCGTTCTGCTTGGGTTGCCATTTTGCGAGGGTAACTACATTTATTAATTTAGATAAGGTTCTTTCATGAATTCGCGTGAAACTCTCAGAGAAGAAATCCTTAAAAAAGCGGTTGTACACGGGAAAGTTATTCTCTCCTCGGGTAAAGAAGCCGATTACTACGTGGATTTACGTCGCGTGACTCTTGATGCTGTTGCCGCACCACTTGTGGGCGAAGTGATGCTCGATCTCGTTAATGATTGGGAATTTGATGCAGTCGGAGGCTTAACTCTTGGCGCGGACCCAGTTGCAACGGCGATGATGCATGTTGCAGCGCAACGCGGTAAGAAAATAGATTCCTTCGTAGTTCGCAAAGCTGAGAAAGCGCACGGGCTACAACGTCGGATTGAAGGTCCGGATGTTAAAGGTCGTCGTGTTGTTGCAGTTGAAGATACCTCTACTACAGGTGGATCGGTTTTAACCGCAGTTGAAGCTTTAAAAGAAGCCGGTGCAATTGTGGTTGGAGTAGCCGTAATCGTAGAACGCGGCGCTAAAAGAAAAGTTGAAGAAGCTGGTTTGGAATATCGAACCGCTTATTCGTTAAGCG
>CAIRHO010000063.1 GCA_903878415.1 uncultured Actinomycetes bacterium | reverse complement strand
CGTGCTTGTAATATTGATATATCGATATATTTGATGAGCCATATTAGCGATAAGTCTATAAATGGTTAATTAAGAATAACGCTTTATTGTTTTAAAGCTATAGCTTTTTGTAAACTTATTACTTCAGCGGCATTTAATTCGCGCCACTTTCCAATTGGCAATTCGCCTAACACGATCGGTCCAAACGCTAACCTAACTAATCGTTGTACCGGTTGACCAAGTTCATCAAACATCCGGCGAACAATCTGGTTTCTGCCTTCATGAATAATAATTCGTGCCCAATTTTGCCCCGGTATAGCTTCTACCTTCAATGGCCTCGCTAAACCATCTTCCAAACGGATCCCTGTCTTTAGTTCTGAGATTTGTTCCTTTGTGATTGGCGAGAGAATTTCGACAAAATAGGTCTTCTCTACCCCGAAGGAAGGGTGGGTACTTTGATGCGTGAGCTCTCCATCATTGGTTAAAAGAAGCAACCCTTCGCTCTCTTTATCTAACCTCCCAACATGAAAAAGTCGTTCATTTCTGCCAGCGAAAAAATTACTTAATGATGGTCGACCCTCGGGGTCTGACATGGTAGACAAAACTCCTGCCGGTTTATTAAATGCAATGTAAGACTTGATGGTTACTCTCTTTATTACTTCACCATCTACTTGAACTATAGAGTTTATCGGGTCTATTTTGGTGCCAAGCTCACGAATAACTCTGCCATCGACGCTGACCCTGCCATCCAGAATCAACTCTTCAGATGCGCGCCTGCTAGCTACGCCTGCATCTGCTAGAACTTTTTGCAACCTGACTAAAGACATCCTGCGATTCTAGTCGGTAAGTGAAGCAATCACCTCATCGAGCCCATCGATATCAGGTAAGAACGGCGCTAGCGCTGGTAGATCGTTCACATTATTTAAACCTAAACGCTCAAGGAAAAATGAAGTCGTGCTGTACAAAATTGCACCGGTCTCATGCTCAACGCCACTTTCCTCGACCAAACCACGAGTAACTAAAGTCTTCATGACGGCTTCAACATTCACGCCGCGAATTGCAGAAACCCGGGCGCGCGAGATCGGCTGTCTATAAGCAATTACCGCTAAAGTTTCAAGAGCAGCTTGCGTTAATTTCGCTTGTTGACCATCTAAAACAAATTTCTCGACCAAAGGGGCGAGATCAGGATGGCTGTAAAATCGCCATCCCCCGGAAACTTGTCGGAGTTGAAATCCGCGGAACTCGTTTTCGTAACGATTTTGCAGGTGATGCAGCGATTCCAGTATCTGCTCAGTTGGAGCTTCAATTATCTGAGCGAGAATAACTTCGGAAACAGGCTCATCAACAACCATCAAAATGGCCTCGATTGACCGTTCGATCTCTTGATTAGACATTACAACCTTTCGATTTCACTATATGTCATCGTTTGGAACCTCAAGTTCGCCATCAATAATCGGGGCATGTACATCAAACTCGTCGCTAACTTGAACTTCACCTGAATCACTACCAATCCACATTATATGAAGTTCGCCCAGCGCAATAACTTGCTCAAATCGAACTACCCCTTCACGGTATAGCTCCAATAGAGCTAAAAACCTAGCGACAACCACCAAAGTGGATTGCGCATCAAGAACCAAGGAACGGAAAGTTTGAGACTTGTGGCGACGAAGCTGATCGACCACCTTTAAAGCCTCTGCCGCAACGCTAACCAAAGGCAAGTGGAGATGCTCGACTGATAAAGTTGCAACGCTCTTTGGCGTCAATACTCGGTTGGCAATGGCGGCGAAGCGTTCAGCCCCTACCCCTATCAAAACCTCTGGCAAAAGCGCTGCGAAGGCTGGTTCCATCGCAACTACTCTGGCAAAGGTGCGTTCTTCCGCAGAGATCCGGAATGCGAAAATAGAAGCAATCTCTTTGAATGCTCGATATTGCAAAAGCCTTGCAAAGAGCAAGTCGCGGGCTTCAAGTAAAGCCAAATCATCTTCATCTTCGATTTCACCAGAAGGCAATAATCTCGCTGCTTTAAGGTCTAATAAAGTTGCAGCGACCACGACAAATTCAGTTGCGTGGTCTAGTTTCCAACCCGCTTCTGTGCCATCTAACGCTCTCATATAAGCGATGAATTCATCGGTTACGGTTGAGAGCGCAACTTCGCTGATATCCATTCTGTGGCGCGAAATCAGCTGTAAAAGTAGGTCAAACGGCCCATCAAAATTGGTTAGATGAACCGAAAACCCGGCAACTCTCCCCTCGCCAGAAAAGGTAGTAGCTCCGACGGTTGGTTCTAATTGCGCTCCAGCACTGTTTTTCTCAGCTATCGGGATATCAGAATCAGTACTCACGGGAGGAACCGTACTTTATTTCCATCCACTTGCCCTGAATTAACCATCGCCGTAGAGTCGCCAATTGTTGATAGAACGATAAAAGGTTAAAGAGAGGTTTCTCGATTGAGCGCTAAATCGACAATGAAAGTTCAGCCGAAAGGGCACCGAGACGAAGAAGTTGTTACAACCTCGTCTGTGCTAAATCGCGGAACTAAAACTTTTCCAATTCCTGCGCCACTTACTGAACATGACGGCGCTCAAGTTGTTTCAGTTGTTAATCAAAAAGGTGGGGTTGGGAAAACAACTACAACTATCAACCTTGGTGCAGCGCTCGCCGAATTAGGTCGACGCGTGTTGTTAATTGATTTCGATCCACAACATTCATTATCAGTTGGTCTTAATGTAAATACCCGAAGTATCGAAGGTTCTATTTACAACTTAATGATGGATGAATCAACAAGTATCGATGATTACTTACTTAAAACTTCAGTTCCTGGAATGGACATGATTCCTAGCCATGAGGATTTGGCTGGAGCTGAAGGCGGCTTAATGAACGTGATAGCGCGCGAAAAAGTATTGAAACGCGTATTAGCGCCAGTAATAGATTATTACGATGTGATTCTGATTGATTGCCAACCTTCACTTGGTCTGCTCACTGTGAATGCATTAACCGCATCCGATTCGGTGATTGTTCCCTTGGAATGCGAGTATTTTGCACTCCGCGGCGTAGCGTTGTTAGTAGATATCATTAAAAAAGTTCAAGCTAATACCAACCCCGATTTAAAACTCATGGGTATTTTGGCAACGATGTTCGATAAGAAAACTGTGCATTCTCGCGAAGTCCTTGAGCGAATTCTTGAAGCTTTTCCAGATCATATATTTGACACCACAATTGCAAGAACAGTTCGTTTCCCTGAAACTACTGTTGCTGGTGAACCAATCACAACTTATGCAAGCACATCTGCTGGGGCTGCGTCATACCGACGACTAGCTCGAGAAGTAATTTCACTTGGAGGAGTAAAATGAGTCGTCGTATTAGTTTGCCAGGAGCGGACGAACTTTTCCGCAAAACAACTTTGAGTGCGGTTCCTGCCCAAGATCCAAATGCTGAAGAAGTGTCCCCAACAAATCGCGCAACGGCACCAGCTCAAGTTAAAAAAACTGGAGTTCGTACAACTCCGCGTCGTCGACCTAATCAAATAGATCGTTCACCTTCTGGTCGAGAACGACACGATGAAAAAATTACGGTGTACATCTCGCCTGAGGAACTTTTTGATTTGGAACAAGCGCGACTACTACTGCGTGGTGATCTAGGTTTGGCAGTTGATCGTGGTCGAATTGTTCGCGAATCCCTAGCGATAGTAATCGCAGATCTTGAATCAAAAGGTGATCAAAGCATCATTGCTCGAAGGTTACGAGGGCGTTAAATCATTTCGAACGTGGATGCGAAGTAGCGTAGCTTTCACGTAACTTATCTATCGTTACTAAAGTGTAAATCTGAGTTGTTGTCACCGAAGAGTGTCCAAGTAATTCTTGAACTACTCGGATATCTGCCCCGCCATCAATCAAATGGGTAGCGAAGGAATGACGTAAAGAATGCGGTGTAACAATCGCTTCAATTCCAGCGCTACGAGCTGCATTTTGAACAATCTGCCAAGCGCTTTGTCGTGACAATCTGCTGCCGTTGCTATTTAAAAACAGCGCTCTCTGCTTCTGGCTCTTTACAATTGCTGGGCGCATTAACGTTAAATATTGAGCTACCGCATGTTGTGCGAAACTGCCAATAGGGATTAAACGTTCTTTGCCACCTTTACCAACTACTTTCATTGTTAGGACGGCATTGTCACCATCTACTACTAGATTATTTAAATCATCAACATCAATAGCCACCAATTCACTTACACGACTCCCCGACGCATATAGCATTTCGAGTAGAGCGCGATCTCGTAAATCAATACCTAACCCATTCTTGCTCTCCAACAATTTTGTTATCTCTGCAACAGAGATAGCTTTTGGTAACCTTTTAGGAATCTTGGGCGGCAGAACCTCTCTGGCGGGATCTGGTATCGCGAAATCTTTAGCAACAAATTTATGAAAATTTCTAATTGAAACAATGTTCCGAGCAATACTTGATTCACCGAGTTTGCGTTTTCGTAACCATCCGATAAAGCCCGAAACTTCTTCTGTAGAAATATCTGAAAAAGTTCTACCGATTTCCACCAAATAGATCTGATACAACTCAATATCTCTCTTATACGAAGTAATCGTGTTCTGGGCTAGGCCTCGCTCTACGACTAAATGATTTAGATAGGTTGTAAGAAAAGAGTTATTTTGCGCCATGGCGCAGTACTGCAGCTTTTATTAAACCAACAAATAATGGGTGTGGACGAGTTGGTCTAGATCGAAACTCTGGATGCGCTTGGGTGCCGACGTAGTAAGGATGAACATCTCTTGGCAGTTCAACATATTCAACTAGATTTCCATCTGGTGATATACCGGAAAAAACCAAACCAGCTTTTGAAATTCGTTCTCTATAAGAATTGTTAACTTCGTATCGGTGACGATGACGTTCTGAAGCTTCTGTTGCTCCATAAACTTCAGCAACAATCGATCCGCTATCAAATTTTGCCAAATACAAACCTAATCGCATAGACCCACCCATATCGCCTTGCCCGGCCACAATCTCCCGCTGATCAGCCATTGTCGAAATAACTGAATCACTGCCAGATGGATCAAATTCCGCTGAATTAGCATTTGGAATACCGGCCATGTTCCGTGCTGATTCAATCACCATACATTGCAATCCAAGACACAAACCAAGAGTAGGAATTTTCATAGTTCTCGCAATATTAAGTGCTCCAACTTTTCCTTCAATTCCACGAACTCCAAAACCACCGGGAACACAAATAGCATCCAGTTCGTTAAGAAGTTTTCTAGCATTATCTGGAGACTCACAATCATCGCTCGCTATCCAAATAATTTCAACCTTAGCGTTATTCGCAAAACCACCGGCACGCAGAGCTTCCGTTACCGATAAATAAGCATCTGGTAAATCGATATATTTACCAACCAATCCGACTTTTACTGTCACCGCAGGATTGTGTACCCGTTCCAACAACGTATCCCAAACTTTCCAATTCATCTCTTTCGAAGGTAATCCAAGGCGACGAACTACGAAGCCATCCAGACCTTCACTATTTAACACCTTAGGGATATCGTAAATTGACGGTGCATCTACTGCAGCGACTACGGCTTCCATATCGACATCGCACATTAGCGAAATCTTCTTTTTCACTGAAATAGGAATTTGACGATCGGAGCGAATCACAATCGCATCGGGTGTAATGCCGATGGAACGTAGCGCGGTAACTGAATGTTGAGTTGGCTTGGTCTTTAACTCTCCCGACGGACCGATATATGGGACCAGCGATACATGTAAATAGAAAACGTTCTCTCTGCCAACTTCTTGACGCACTTGTCGAGCGGCTTCTAAGAAAGGTTGAGACTCAATATCTCCAACGGTGCCACCAATTTCAGTTATGACTACATCAACTTCCGGTCCGCCCATTGTTAAAATACGTTCTTTTATTTCATTAGTAATATGTGGGATAACTTGAACAGTATCCCCCAAGTATTCTCCGCGACGTTCTTTGGCAATTACTTTTGAATAAACTTGGCCAGTAGTAACATTCGCTGAGCCATGTAAATTGGTATCTAAGAACCGCTCGTAATGGCCTATATCCAAATCAGTTTCGGCGCCATCATCAGTTACAAAAACTTCTCCATGTTGGAAGGGATTCATCGTTCCTGGATCAACATTGATGTAAGGATCTAATTTCTGCATTGTTACGCGTAATCCGCGATCTACCAAGAGACGACCGAGACTTGAAGCAGTCAGACCTTTACCTAAACTTGAAGCCACTCCGCCGGTAACAAATAAATGTTTGGTTGCATGAGGGGCGGTCATGGAAGGCTAACTTATCATCGATTTTGGTTAGCCGCGAACTATCTGTAACAGCTCCTTAGCGTGTTCTTTGGCAATTGCGGAATCTTCTTGCCCGGAAAGCATCCGGGCAATTTCGGTCTCTCGATCTATCCCAATAACTTTGGAAACACTGCTCTCTGTAATCGCACCCGACTCTGACTTCACAACAACTAAATGATTATCAGCCCATGCTGCCACCTGCGCTAAATGCGTAACCACAATAACTTGCGCTTTTTTAGACAACACCGAAAGTCTTCGTCCTACCTCAATGGCTGCTTTACCGCCAATTCCGGCATCCACTTCATCGAATACATAAGTACCTAACGGTTCGCTCTCCGCAATGACTACCTCTAACGCCAACATTAATCGCGACAGTTCACCACCGCTGGCTGCCTTAGAAATTGGCAACAATTCACCACCGCCGTGGCTGGTGAAAACCATCAAGATCTCATCTAAACCATTTACCGAATAATTTTTTATATCAGTTGCATCATAAGAGTTAACCTTTAATTGGAAGGTTGCTTGCGGCATCGCAAGTTGGCGCACTTCTTTAGTAACAAGTTCACCTAAATCTTTAGCAGATAACGTTCTAAGTTTGCTGACTTTAATTGCGCTTTCTTTCAATTTCGAAAAAATTCCACTAAGTTCACTTTGCAATTCCGCAATCCGTTCCTCGCCACCCGAGAGATCGCTGATCCGCTTTTGTGCCTTTTCAGCATCGACAATAATCTCTTCCAGCGCCAGATATTTATCCGAGCTTTTACCAAATCTCTTCACTAAGGAAGTTAAAACAGCGCGTCGTTCTTGTGCGCTAGCTAATGCGTTTGGATCAACATCAAGATTCTCACTATAACGAGATAAGTCCGCAGCGATGTCACTAAGATTCAATAAAGTTTCCACTAGGGAATCGCGAATTTTATCCAATTCCAAATCTTTTCCAGCAATTGATTCAAGAGATCGCCGAGCTGTAAATAAGAGAGTTAAGGCATTCTCTTCATCGCTATTCAATATGTTGTTAGCACTCGCTGCTCCAGCCCGTAAATCTTCGATTGAATCTAAACGTGAAATATCATTTTCTAAAGTTAATAATTCACCTGTAACTGGCCGAATTTTCAATGAAATTTCTACCAATTCTTTTAAGTCGGCTATTTCTTGATCGCGCTTTTTCAAAGCTTTGGTTAACTCTGAAATATTATTCGCTAATTCGTGATATCCATTGTAAAATTTACGATATTGCAACATCTCTGACTCCAGAGACATTCCCGCATATCGGTCTAATAATTCTCGTTGCCGAATAGTTTTTGTTAATCGCAAATTCGTGGATTGCCCATGTATTTCGATTAAGGTTTCCCCGAAACTTGTAAGAATTGAAGCGGGCACCGCTGCTCCGCCTAGATTTGCCCGACTCTTTCCATCACTTGATACGCTGCGTGAAAAAATTAGTTGGTTATTTTCCATCTCCGGTTCATGGATGGTTAATAGATCTAGAATTTCTGGTTGCTTTTCTTCTGTTAATTGAAATGAGCCAGCAACACTCAGCCGTTCGCTACCTTTGCGAACTAAATCTTGATCAGACTTTCCGCCCAATATGAGTGCTAACGCCGTTAGTACCATGGTTTTACCAGCTCCGGTTTCACCGGTCAGAACATTTAAACCCTTAGTAAAACTAACCACCGCATTTTCAATAACGCCAAGATTTCGAATCGATATCTCTTCTAGGCAAGTTCTAACTTCTTCACTCACCACGCCATCCCTCAACCGGTAATTTAAATTTAGCAACCAACCGATCAGTAAACAGCGCTGGATCAATATGAGCTAATTTCACTGGTGAATTATCACTTGTCAATATAACTCGATCATTTTCAATGAGTTGAAATTTCCTTAGTCCATCAGCAGAAAGCGTGGCCTCTTCTGATTCAATATCAACTGCGATAACCGAGTCAGGGCTGATAACCATAGGTCTTGAAAAAAGTGCGTGTGCAGCTAGAGGTAATAAAACTAAAGCTTCCACTTCCGGCCAAACAATCGGACCTCCGGCAGAGAATGCGTATGCGGTGGAACCGGTAGGAGTTGCACAAATAATTCCATCGCAACCCCACCTAGATAATGGGCGATGATCTATTTGCAGCAATAGCTGCACCATTGCTTCAGAGCTTCTTTCAATTGTCACTTCATTTAATGCCCAACCATGAGAGATAGTTTCACCACCGCGTTCAACCCGATATTGCAAAACCATCCGTCTTTCAGATTCATAATTCTTTCCAACAATTGCAGAAGCCAATTCAGAAATTGACGGACGGCCAATTTGCGCAAGAAAACCAACATGTCCCATATTTACGCCAAGTACCGGTATAGAACTTCCACGGATTGATTCAGCGGCTCGCAAGATTGTGCCATCTCCCCCTAGAACTACTGCCAGTTCAATTTCAGCTTTTGAAACCAGAAGTTCTAGCTCAGCTGAAGATAATCTTCTGACACCCGAGAAATCAATCTCCGTTGTTGAAACAATTTCTAAATTATGACCCGCCAATTTAGATAGCAATTCTTCGGCCGCATTCTTTGCATCTATGCGAGTCGGATGCACTACAAGTAGGACTCTTCTAGAAGTATCGTTACTCATTGCGGACCCTTCGCTATCGCTGCATCAATCATTTCATCATTTAGGTTCGGTGCATCAGCCTTTAACCAGAGGAAATATTCCACATTTCCCGCTGGGCCGGGTAATGGACTTGCACATACCCCCAAGCAACCTAAACCTGATTCGAAAGCCGAATTTGCTACGTCCATAACTGCTTGTTTTCGTAGATGGGAATCCCTAACCACGCCTCCAGCACCAAGTTTCTCCCGACCAACTTCAAATTGCGGTTTGACCATAACTAAGAAATCGGCTGTTGGGCTAGACACAGATTTAAGGGCTGGAATAACCATCGTCAAAGAGATAAAAGATAAATCAGCAACAATTAGATCAACTTCTTCTCCCACTATCTCTGGTGAAATATGTCGAACGTTGGTTCGATCTAAAATGGAGACACGTGGATCGTTTCGTAACTCCCAAGCTAATTGACCATAACCAACATCTACCGCAATAACTTTAGCTACGCCGCGTTTTAGTAAAACATCCGTAAACCCACCGGTTGAAGCACCTGCATCTAGGGAAATTTTGTCAGTAAGCGAAATTTTTGGGAACGCATCAAGAGCGCCGGCCAATTTGTGTCCGCCTCTAGAAACAAAATCATCCGGAATCCCGGCCAATTTAATTGATGTTTCGGGATTAACTTGGGTAGCCGGTTTAGTTGCCGGTATTCCACCCACTAGAACTTGGCGGGCCTCTATTAAATCGACGGCATGTTCCCTAGATCTGGAAAGTCCGCGCCGTACAAGCTCGGCATCTAAGCGAATTCGCATTTAAAACTAACTTAGATGCCTTCGATATCGGAAAGTGCGGCGTTTAATTTCTGATGTACTCGATCGAATCTTTCTCCATGTTCAGATAATGGAGCGTTGGGAATTGCCGCTATTTCTTCTTTAATCAAATGTATCTTTACCAGCGGAGTTAACTGCTCGCCTTGGTGATCTAGATCCTCGTTCATTTAACTTTACCTTTCGCCATTTTCTTAATCGGCTTTTTTACGCTCTTTTTTACGCCAGATTTCTTTGCAGCGAATAACTTCTTGAGATCTGCAACTTCGGCCGCTAATTTATCTACATCAGTTTTCTTGGCAAAGCCCATACGTTTCACGGCTGCTTCAACTTCGATTTCGATTTTTCCTTTTAACGAATCACCACTTTCCTTTACCCAAGTACCAACAGCGTTAACTACTTCCTGAGGAGATTTTTCACCTTTGCTAACTTTTGAAAGGTACTCTTTAAATGCCGAAATCGGGTCGTTGCTCATGCGAGAACCGTACCTAAATTCGCGATAGTTCGCGTGCTTCTACTTGATAACGGCTCGCTAGTCCCGCGGGGCTTCTCCAAATTCTGCGGCGTAAAGCTCCTTCGACCGAGATCCATTCATCTTTCCGTAAAGTTAATGCGCCCTTACGCAGCTGAGATTTCCAAACTGCAACATTTATCACATCAACTCCATCGCGATCATCTCTGGAAGAAATTAATCTGAATTCCACGACTTTATCGCCACTGGGCAATTCTTTTTCCAGCGCTGGGCCGCTAAATCGACCAATTACTTTTATCTCGTTAACCGAATAATCTGCTTCAGGTCTTTCTTCTTTTTGTAAAGTAATCGCATTCATTGCTATCTCGCTTCTCTAGAATTCAATAAATATTCTGATAGCGATAATTCTTAGAGGAGGTACTGACATTTCCGTTGTTATCTAACTGGTCTTGTGGATAGCGGGATTAATAGCTCCAAGGTCTAGCTTCGCCACTTCTACCCGCGGCATTTAGCGCAGCTATATAAGCATCTCGTAATCGATTGCCCCAAGGTGCATCCGAAATATTCAATTCCTTGCAAGTTAAAGTTACGACAGCAGCGTCGTTTTGGCCAAGTTCAATTCGACAAGCGGCCGAAGTAATACGTAGCTCTACCTGTTCTACATCCGTTAATTTATTCGTTGCAATCGAACCAGCAATTTCTAGCGCTTTACGCGGATTTCCCAAAGCTCTTTCGCACTCGGCAATATATGGAAGTATCGAAGGTGCTCCAGACATGCGATGTGCAGCTTTTAATTCTCGAAGTGCCACATCAAATTTTCCATGTTTTACCGCTGCAATACCGGCCCTTTCGCGCACAATTGCAAGTCGCCCTGCTCTATGTGCAGCGGATTGACCATGCCAATAAGCACGCTCTGGATCTGTTTCTAAAAAGAAATCCAATGCTGCTAAATGTTTTGCTACTGCTTCGGCATTCTCGACAGCAAGTGAAGTTAATTGAAACCTAACTCGTTTTTCTAACTCTTCGCCAGTTATCTCAGCTGGAATATCCGGTTCTGCAAATTTTCTAACTCGACGTTCTAATTCACGGCGCAACAATGGTCGCTTTGTAAAACTCTTTTTTTCAGTTGGTTTATCGGAACGAGGTTTATCGGAACGAGGTTTATCGGAACGAGGTTTATCGGAACGAGGTTTCCATTCGCGCTTCTCCATTTTCCACTCCGATCATTATTGAATCTCTTAACTTTAAATTAGAAATAAAAAAGGGGCTGCATTTGACTGCAACCCCTTTTATAAAAGTATGTCCGGCGGCGTTCTACTCTCCCACAAGGTCACCCTTGCAGTACCATCGACGCTGAGAGGCTTAACTTCCGGGTTCGGAATGG
>CAIRHO010000062.1 GCA_903878415.1 uncultured Actinomycetes bacterium | reverse complement strand
TATGCGCAAGATTCTTTGGTTTACGATTTTTGTCTTCACCACGGCATTTCTGCCACATGTAAATGCAGCAACCAATCTGGGTTCACCAATCGCGCTGAAAGCTTGGAATGAACTTCAGAAGAATTCCCCTAAGACATATTCAAAGAATCTCCCCAATGTCACTTTTGTAGTTGCGCCAAACTCTGACCTTAAAAAAGTGAACGTTGTCGAAAATCAAGTTATTTTTATTCTCCACTACTATGAAAAATATCTTCCGGCTTCAACCCCAATCACTATTTACATCTGGGATTCTGAAAAGGATCGCGACTGGTATGACTCTTCTCTAAGAGCAGGAATAAACAAAGGTTCCTACGAGGCAACTAATTTGAATAAAAGATTTGACTCCGGAGCTAGCGGGCCATCACAAGACGGCAGTCAAGCAATAGAGCTTCTGGAAGTTGATATCGAATCAGATCAATATCCCTACGTTTTGTATCATGAGATAACGCACATAACACAATTTGTGCAAACTAATGCAAAAACAATGCCGTGCTGGATCCGTGAAGGAATGGCAACTTATAATGGATTTGCGATTGAAAGCCGAATTAGTCAACCGGTTTACATCAACAGTATGGTGCGGATAATTCAAAGAGGACTTAGGTACTCAGCGGGAGATGTTGATTATAAAAAAACAAATCCTACGTTCTGGATTGACTATTTCAAGGAAAATGAAACACGCTCAATTTCAAAATGCAGCCAACCTCAAGATTATGCAATAGGTGCGATGGGATTTCAATATCTCACAGGAACATTCGGTTTTGATAAAGTTTACAAGTTTTTAAAGGGCTTAGATGCTGCTTGGAAGCCAGAGTGCAACTCGGGAATTAGCAGCGGTCTTCCTTGTTCAAGTTGGAAAGATGTCTTTACTAAGACTTTTGGAATAAGTCCAGATACTGCTTATTCTGGTTTCGGCACTTTCATTGTTGATCAAATTGCTTGGGCTTCCAAGCAAACAATCCAGAGTGATCTATTACTTCGAAAGAAATATCCACAGAATTATGCGGTACCGAGCTTTGAACTTCCCAAAATACAAATTAGGTCAGGAGCGCCTTGCGCAAAAGAAAATGAAAAAGGCATTGCAAATAAAGTCGCAGTCAAATGTTTTAAAATTTCTGAATTTCTGTTCTGGTCCGTCTCACCCGTATCGAGTACACGGGAAGAAATGCCATCTCCAAACAATAACAACCAGGAACTAAGTCCAACACCATCTCCAACACCATCCCAAAATCCAGATGACATATTTGGCCCTAATGGATTATGCGATATTGAAGGTCAATATTTACCCACCGAAAAAGGTGAAGTTCTACTTTGTACGCCCAACGGCGGAAAACTGCGTTGGGTTCAATCTGCGGATCCACTTCCAATCAATGGAATCTATCCAGGCATGAAGTGTGATCCAATTGGTCAAATACTGATTGGCGCGACGGGCAAAAATGTTGAATGTGTTACCGTGAAGAATAAAAACGTTTGGATTTACAGAAATTAATCAACTTTACATTGCTGAAATTCTCTTTATTTCATATCCTTAATTGGTTAAATTTTCTCCAACTAAGTTAAAATTATGAATTAATAATTATCACAACTATCCCAAGCGCAATCAAAATTAAAGCTACCCAGATGGATTTCTTAGTTCCTAACCTTTGTGGCAATCCCCCAATTTTGCTGATCTGATCTTCTTTCATATCTTTTATAACATTAATGAAATGTGCTGCCATACCAAAAAGCGCGCCACCCAACCACATCCACACTGGCGGAACTAATCCTTTTGATATTGCAATCGATGAGGGTAACGCTGCAAAGGCGACGGCGTACGGTAATGGCGATAGAACCGAAAACTTGAAGTAGAAGTTATACGCAACTCCGCAGAGAATGCCCAACATATATACCAGGCCACCTTTTACTCCGAGCGGACCGACGAGGTTAGCAATAAAAGAAAATGGAGTTACCCACTTCAGCCAATTTTGCAGCAGTTCTTTTTCTAATTGCCCAGAAACTAGCGGCTTGCTTTTTCGGTTGTGGCACAGATCGTCTTGATAATCGTAGAGATCATTACTCCAGCCAACTACAAGTTGTCCAGTAAATACGCCAAATGCAATTAGGTAGGCCGGACCTTCCCACCAATAGTAAGTTCCAAATCCGAAAGAAATGGCCGTTACTAATAAGGTTGGACCAAAATGCGAGGCTTTAAGTAAACCTCTTAACTTACCGAACCACATTTTGCGATCTGCTCAATGCAGATTCAATTAAAGTCGTAATAATCGAGCTGTAATTTCTCCCGGTTGCTAGCCAAAGTTTTGGGAAAACCGAAGTTGCCGTAAAGCCAGGCAGGGTATTTAACTCGTTAATTATTACGGTGCCCTCTGGAGTTAAGAAGAAATCCACTCGGGCTAACCCTTCGCAACCGAGCGCTTGAAAAGCTTTGCGGGCTGCATTTTGAATTTCATTAGTTTTTTCAACTGAAATTTTCGCTGGAATATCGAATTCAGTTGAACCATCTAAATATTTAGCTTCGAAATCGTAAAACTCGTGATTGCCTAAAACTTTTACTTCTCCTACAACTGAAGTCCTAACTTCTCCGCCAACTTCTAAAACGGCACATTCCAATTCGCGACCAATAACAGCTTTTTCAATCATTACTTTAGGATCTAGCGCTAGCGCTGCGTTAACCGCGCTCTCAATTTCAGGTGTTGATTTAACTTTTGAGGTACCTCGACTAGAACCACTTCGCGCCGGTTTTATAAAAATCGGGAAACCCATTTTGGAGATTTTTTCAGTTTGAGAACTCTTATTAGATTCCCAATCTCGCTTTTGTAACACAAAGCCTTCTGCGATTGCTAATCCGAAAGATGCATAAATCGGTTTCGCAAAAGATTTATCCATTGCCACCGTAGACGCTAAAATTCCAGAACCAACATAAGGTTTTGCCATCATTTCAAATAACCCTTGAATGGT
>CAIRHO010000061.1 GCA_903878415.1 uncultured Actinomycetes bacterium | reverse complement strand
GAGTTCCATCTAAATCTATGCAATAAGTTAACTTCTGTTTCACGAAATCCAGTACCTAAGTTTGGCTGCGACCCCATCTTCGCCGGGAGCGTATTGCTTAACCCCATCTCCCAGCATTAGTGGGTATCTACGAATTTCTGAAACTAGTTCATGTAAACCACGGGGTGCTAGTGAAGCAGCTTGATCAGATCCATACATCGCGCGATCTAAAGTGATATGTCTTTCTATTGCGACAGCGCCAAGTACGGCGGCAACCAGGGATGGAGCAACAGTGCTCTCGTGGCCGCTATATCCAACTGGCAACCCATATCTTTCTTTGAGGGTTTGAATTGCACGCAGATTTAGCAACTCTTCAGCACATGGATAAACCGAAACGGTGTGCATCAAAATGACATCGCAATTATGCTTCTTAAAAATCTCAACCGCTTTATCAATATCGCTTTCTGTGCTCATCCCCGTGCTTAGGAAAGTTAATCGTCTCTCCGAAGCCACTTCATTTAGAAATTCTTGATGCGTTATCATTGCAGAAGCAATTTTGTTAAATGGTAAATCGTATTGACGTAAAAAGATTTGTGATGGAATATCCCAAGCTGATGCAAACCAGGGCAATCCAATCAACTTTGAATATGAATCAATCTCGTCATATTCATCATTCCCGAACTCCAAACCCTCTTTTTGTTGGCGGGTTGTAGTACCCCACGGAGACTCGCGTGGCGTATCAAGGACCTCAGAAGTATAGACAATATCTAAAGTTCTCTTCTGGAATTTTACTGCATCACATCCAGCACTTTTCGCGAGATCCATTAATTGCTTTGCGATTTCAATATTACCGTTGTGGTTAATGCCAATTTCGGCAATCATGAAAATACAATCGCCATTTAAGGCGCTCTTTATAGATTGAGTCATTGTGAGAGTTTAAAGCATTTTCGCGAAAAGACTTAAGATTTGGCCATCCATTCCGGGACGGCATGTGTAGCCATTTCAGCCAGTATTTCCTTTTCTCGCAAAGTATCCATCGGCTGCCAGAATCCATAATGATGAAAAGCGCTAAGTTGGTGGGAAAGAGTTAAGGATGGCAGGGTAGTCGTTTCGAATGGTTCAGAGTCCATTCCCAAAAATTGTTTGACTTCTGGCTCTAATACAAAAAAACCACCATTTATCCAACCTGCATCTGTCTGATTTTTTTCTCCAAAATGTGTAACAAGCCCATTCTCGCTTTCAAGAACGCCAAATCTCGCTGGCGGCCGAACGGCAGTGACCGTAGCTAATCGATTTTCATGATTATGGAAATCAATCAATTTCTTTAAGTTTACATTTCCTAATCCATCGCCATATGTGAGGAGAGCCGCCTCGTTTCCAATGAATTCCATACATTGACGGATCCGACCTGAAGTCATAGTTTTTTCACCAGTATCTAGTGCTTCTATGTTCCATCCACGAGCTTGCGGGCCAGTTACCCAATCATGGATCATCTCGCCCTTATATCCAGTTGCAATTACGAATTCACTAAATCCTTGCGATGCATAAATGTTCATCACATGCCAAATAATTGGTTTATCATCTAACAGAATCATTGGTTTAGGTTTTGAATCTGTCTCTTCGGAAAAACGCGTTCCAAGTCCGCCAGCAAGAATAATTACTTTCATCCCAGTTTCACAGTTCTATTTTACTTTTCCATGCATAAAGTCTCCGATAGAAGAAATCACATAGTCAAGCATTGGCATGGTTAAACCCGGGTATACGCCGACCCAGAACGAACGAGTCATGACTACATCAGTATTTTTTAAATCTCCAACAACTCGGAAGTCAACATTTGTGTACGCCGGTTGCTTAGTAACATTTCCAGCAAACAAGAGGCGCGTACCGATTTTGCGCGATTCAAGAAATCGTAGTAAATCTTCACGATTCACTGGATGTTTGGGATCTATTGTTATTGGGCAACCAAACCAAGATGGTTCACTATGTTCAGTCGCAGTTGCAACTGAAATTCCTTCGATTTGAACTAGGTGTTTGCGCAAGTATTCGTAATTCTCTTTACGCCGTTGAATGAAAAGTTCGATTTTAGCTAATTGTGAAATCCCAAGCGCGGCCTGCATGTCCGTTGCCTTTAGGTTGTAACCAATATGGGAATACGTATATTTATGATCATATCCTTCAGGCAGATCTCCAAGTTGCCACCCAAAACGTTTTGCGCAGGTATTGTCCTTGCCGGTTTCGCAATAGCAATCACGACCCCAGTCTCTGAATGATTCAACCTGTTTTTTTACTAGTGGAGACTTTACAAATACAGCACCACCTTCACCAGTTGTAATGTGGTGCGCAGGATAAAAACTTAATGTTGCCGTATCGCCGAAGCTGCCGGTTCGCTGCCCTCTATACGTAGAACCTAATGCAT
>CAIRHO010000060.1 GCA_903878415.1 uncultured Actinomycetes bacterium | reverse complement strand
GCGTGTAATAAGCGAGATTTGGATGCAGTTACTTTATGGGCAGCAGTACCACACTATGTTTCGCAACCGCCATCACCAAAAGCTTCATTGGCTTTAATAAATGCGCTAGAGGATTTTCTAGAAATTTCTATTCCGCAAGGTTCGCTTCCAGAAGCGGCTAAGGATTGGGAACGAAGCGTTAATGAGATGGCTGTCGAAGATTTAGAGATTGGCGATTACGTTAAGCAATTAGAAAATAGTAAAGATGCAGCTGATTTACCGGAAGCTTCAGGTGATGCTATTGCCCGCGAATTTGAAAGGTTTTTGCGCCGTCAGGAAGATGGAGCTTAAAAAGTTAAACCAAGCAGCGCGTCAAGAGCTCGGGCTACTTCACCCGCCGAACCACCTTCGCCACCATTTTCAGTATCGCTGCACCATTGATTGATCAGCTTAAAAACTTCTGGTGTGTCTAAATCCTTAGATAAAGCAACAACTATTTTCTCTATTAAAGGTACCGATGGAGCAACGACTTCTCTGGAAAGTGCTTTACGAATTCGTGCTACATCTTCTTCAGCACTAGCTAATCCAGCACCGCTCCACATCCGATCGGTTCGATAATGTTCCCGCATCAATCCAACTCTTATAGTTACTGGGTCAACACCATCTGCCAAAAGCTTAGAAACGAAAACAAGATTACCTTTGCTCTTACTCATTTTTTCCCCATCTAAACCGATCATTCCGGTATGGGAATATATTTGTGCGAATTCGCGGCCGGTTAAGGATTTTCCTTGCACCGCGCTCATGTAATGGTGTGGAAAAATCAAATCCGAACCGCCACCTTGAATCGTTAAAACTGAATCGCGGTTTTCAGTGGCATATTTGAGTGCAATCGCAGCGCATTCGATATGCCAACCAGGTCGACCAGCGCCAAAAGGCGAATCCCACGATGGTTCACCTGCTCTAGCTTTCAACCACAGCAAAGTATCAAGCGGATGCTTCTTGCCAACCCGATCAGGATCACCGCCACGCTCTTTAAATATGCGGAGAGATTCGGTTAGATCATGGGGCAAATTCACAATCGCACCTTCGCACTCCGCAATTGATAGATATAAATCCCCATTAAGTTCGTAAGTTAATCCCTTTGAATTAAATATTTTTATCTGCTTAAAAACTTCTGCCATTGATTCAATCGCACCTATGTAATAACTCGGCGGTAACACATGCAAAGCTGTCATATCAGATCGGAATAAATCAATTTGACTCATCGCTAACTCCTGCCAGTCGATGCTATCTCGACTAGCTCGCTCTAAGAGCGGATCATCGATATCGGTAATATTTTCGATAAAATTCACGGTCTTGCCTGAGCATTTCAAATATCTATGTATTAGATCAAAAGAGATATAAGTTGCAGCGTGGCCACAATGAGTTGCATCATACGGCGTAATTCCGCACACATAAATATTTATTGTTTCGGAGGAATCGACATATTTTAAAGTTTTTTGGTAAGTTGAAAACAAACTCAAGTTAGGAAAATCAGCGCTTACTGGCGGTACATAAATGTCAGGCCAAGAATGCATTCCCTTATTCTACTTCACAAAATATTAAACTGGCGGCCAAGGGATGGCTGGCCACTCCCCGCTAGGTTCTGGAAATTTACCATTCTGTAAAAGAAGCGAAATTCTTCCGAATAAAGCTGAAATTTCGGTGCTGCTTAGTAACGGTTGCAATCGGGATTCAATTACCAATCGGTTCGTCAATAAATTAGAAAGTACTGTTATTTCGGAGTGCAGGAAATCCATTTTTCGCCATTGCCAGAGCACAGTTCTTAGCTTGTTTTCAGAATGGAAGGAAACGCCATGGTCTATACCAAACAATCTTCCTGATGAGTCCTTCAGCAGATGACCAATTTTCCGATCGGTATTATTTATAACCGCGTCAAAGAGCGCCATCCATCGCAGATTAGAATCTTTAGATTGTGAGAAAGTTATGAGGTCAAACTCTTCATCAATATCAATCCATTTCTGAACAGCGCCAAGTCCATAAGGACCTTCGCGAAGAATTGTGAATGGAACCAAGTCCAACCCCATCTCTCTGCTCAATTGATAAGCCGCTACTTCACGCGAAGCTAAATTCCCCTCCGTAAAATCCCACAGGGGTCGTTCGCCAGCAATTGGTTTATAAATAACTGAAATTGAACTATCGTCTATAAGCGAAGGTACTGATCCGAAGAGCGTTGCATTTGAAGCATCAACTAACCGACCAGTTATGGTGATTTCAGATTTTGCAATACTTTCTTCAATCGAAATTTGGTTCGCAAGCTCCATTAACGGCGGTACCCATTAGCTCTTGGACAAAGATGTCCGTTTGGATCAATTGG
>CAIRHO010000059.1 GCA_903878415.1 uncultured Actinomycetes bacterium | reverse complement strand
CCATACGGTGATAGCGGCACAGTCGCATCTTCCTCAGTAATTGCTGATTTATCCGAAGGTGAATAAACCGCTGCAGTTGATGAGAAAACAATCTTTTTCACATTAGCTTCATGCATTGCCATCAAAATATTTAGCGTGCCACCGAAGTTATTCTCATAATATTTAAGCGGATCCGCTACCGATTCTTCTACGGCTTTCTTAGCCGCTAAATGAATTACTGAATCAACGCCTTGCAACGCTTTTATTAAGGAATCGCGATCTAAAATATTGGCTTCAACAACATCTGGAAAAGCGGTAATTCGGCTTCGCAAGCCATTTGAGAAATCATCATAAATTCGAACTTCATACCCGGCTAAAACAAGTTCTTCGCATACATGCGCGCCGATATATCCAGCGCCACCGATTACGAGAACTCTTTTAGCGGACATTGTTTAGATGAACTCCTTCAAGACAATTGTTTCATCGCGACCAGGTCCGACACCAATTGCGCTCATGGGAGCTCCAGAGATCTCCTCTAGATACTTCACATAGGCGCGAGCATTTGCTGGCAATTCTTCGAATGTGCGAGCTTTCGTAATATTCTCACTCCATCCTGGCAGGTATTCATAAATTGGTTTTGCGTGATGGAAATCTGATTGCGATGCTGGCAACTCTTCAACGCGCTTTCCATCCACTTCATACGCTACACAGACTGGAATTTTCTCCCAACCAGTTAATACATCTAACTTTGTTAAGAAGAAATCCGTCAAACCATTTACGCGGACTGCATAACGAGCAATCGGTGCGTCATACCAACCGCATCGTCGAGCTCGGCCAGTAGTTACGCCAATTTCGCCGCCGATAGTTCGAAGTTTTTCGCCATCTTCATCAAATAACTCTGTAGGAAATGGGCCGGAGCCGACACGTGTTGTGTATGCCTTTACGATTCCGATAACTCGCGAAATACGGGTTGGCCCAATTCCAGAACCAGTACATGCACCACCTGCAGTTGGATTTGAAGAAGTTACAAAGGGATAAGTTCCATGATCAACATCGAGCAACGTTCCTTGTGAACCCTCTAATAAAACATTTTTTCCAGCGTCAAGGGCCTTATTTAAAAGCAATCCAGTATCATCAATATACGGTGCCAAGATTTCGGCATACTCCAAATATTCTTTAAGAACTTCTTCAACTTCTAAACCTTTTCGGTTGAAAACTTTTATTAAAACTTGGTTCTTATCACGAAGCGCGCCTTCAATTTTTTGTTGAAGGATTGAAGGATCAAATAAATCCTGAATTCTAATTCCAATTCGATTTATTTTGTCAGCATATGCTGGTCCGATTCCCCGACCGGTTGTACCTATCTTCGAATTACCAAGGAAACGTTCAGAGACTTTATCGATCGTACGGTGATAAGGCGTAATCAAATGTGCGTTTGTGGAAATCTTTAATTTAGAAGTATCAATGCCGCGTTCGTTAAGTCCTTTAATTTCAGTTAATAAAACGCCTGGATCAATTACAACGCCATTGCCGAT
>CAIRHO010000058.1 GCA_903878415.1 uncultured Actinomycetes bacterium | reverse complement strand
GGATCTTTACCGGTACCGCACTTGCAACCTTTGGAATGAGTAGAGGTTATGTCGAATTCTGGTTGGTTTGGGTAGCAGTAGATCTCGTAGGCGTGCCTTTCGCCTTTAAAAATGGCTACTACCCAACGGGCACCTTGTACGCAATCTACCTGCCATTCGTTATTTGGGGATTCATCTCTTGGCTCAAAATATCAAAACAGGAATCCATCTCAATCAAGTAATTGTCGGAAGGAAAAATTGAGTTAAGCCGACTTACGTGCTTAACTCAATTTTTCCCGCCTGTGACATCTAGGTTGCTTAGCCCTAAGAGATAAATTATGGCGTCTAGATTCTTAATATTTAGCACGATATCTGCGGCTGCTTGCAGAATAGGCTTTGCATTATAAGCAATTCCAACCCCAGCAAGTTTTATCATTTCCAAATCATTAGCACCGTCACCAATTGCAATAGTCTGAGAAATCGGTACGTCGGTTATTCTGGCAAAATCCACAAGGGCTTGCGCTTTGGAGTTTGCATCAACAATTTGACCCACCATTTTCCCAGATAACTTGCCTGCAATTATTTCTAGTTTGTTGGCTCGGTAGTGATGGAAACCTAAATCATCCATCAAAGGTTTAATAACATCAATAAAGCCACCTGAAACTGCGGTCAAAATATGTCCTTGACTGCGCAATATATCAATTAAGTTTTGAGCGCCATCAGATAGGTGAATTTTACCTTGAATTTCCGTCAAAACAGTTTCTGATAGACCGGCTAGCAGAGCAACTCGCTTAGTTAAAGACTCTGAGAAATCCAATTCACCTCGCATAGCTGCGGCAGTAATTAAAGCGACTTCATCACCTACATTTGCTCGTACCGCGAGTAAATCAATCACTTCTTCTTGAATAAGAGTTGAATCGATATCGAATATAAAGAGTTTTCTACTCTGCATAACTCGTGATTCATCCAATAATGAAATGGCTAGTTTAGTTTCTATGCCAATGGCCGTTAGATCAAGTCGCAGATTTGAAATTCTTTCGGCTGGCAATGAAATTAAGAACTCCATTGATAGCACTGGAGAATCCGCAATTTTGACAATTCTTTCAATATTTCCAGCATGTTTTGTAACGACGCTTGTGACTTTGTGTAATTGAATTGGGGTGAAAGAGTTACCGACCAAAATAATTTTAGCCTTACTCTGCGAATTATTTAGTGTTTCCGTGTGTTGCGTAATCTGGCACGCGAAATCAAGTTGCAAGTTGTTGGCAGAAATTGTTAAATCCGACTCAATAACGGAAGCGTGGGCTGGGTCTAAGAGGATTAGCATCGCGAAAATGGTGCGATCTCCGATTATTAATTGTTCAAGATCTATCACTTTTACCGAAAATGGCGATAAAGCGGAAAATATTCCAGCAGCTATTCCAGGCTTATCTTCTCCGCTAAAAAGTAACAGTCCAGTGGATGAAGAGGTTCCATTTTTAGGTGTTTGTCCGCTCACTTAACAAGTTTATCGGTATCTTTCTCACCTATGAGCGCTGTTTTATCTCTCCAAAACGTTTCGGTCCGAAAAGGTGATCGAACCATATTGGGCCCACTTAATTGGGAAGTTCACGCTGGAGAGCGATGGGTCATTCTTGGACCTAATGGAGCTGGTAAAACCACGTTATTGCAAATGTGTGCCACTTTGGCGCACCCAACTATCGGAACAGTTTCAATACTTGGCGAACAACTTGGGAAAGTTGATGTCTTTGAATTAAGGAATCGAGTTGGTTTCACTTCTAGCGCGATGATTGATCTGTTGCCACCAGAGGAAAAAGTTATAGACATAGTATTGACTGCCGCTTATGCGATGTTAGAGCGATGGCAAGAGATTTATGATCTATGGGATGAATCTCGGGCCAAAGCGCTATTAACCACGTTTGGTGTGCGAGAACTAGGCGAGCGAACCTTCCGAACGTTAAGTGAAGGCGAGAAAAAGAGAGTTCAGATTGCGCGAGCGATCATGTCAGATCCCGAATTACTTTTACTCGATGAGCCAGCAGCCGGTTTAGATTTAGGGGGCCGCGAGGATATTTTGCGCCGTATTTCGCAATTTGCCGCCGAACCAACAGCGCCGGCTACAGTTATCGTTACTCACCATATCGAAGAAATCCCAGCAGGTACTACCCATGTTTTACTTCTTAAAAATGGTCTAGTGGTTCGACAAGGTTTAATAGAGGATAATTTAACATCGGATTCGTTATCAGAAATATATGGGATACCGATTTTGCTTGAAATAAATTACGGTAGATATTTCGCACAAGCTCTATAAAAAATGGGGCCCAATTTCTTGGACCCCATTTTAAGCTTCGAGCTTTTCTTACTTACTAGCCGATCCAAGCATTTATTGGAGAAGCTAAGAAGTAAACCATGAATAAGCCAGAGACAAGGAACAAGAGCGGGTGAATTTCGCTCTTACGGCCTTGAATGAAGCGAATTACTACGTAAGTAACGAAACCAGCACCGATACCTACCGATATGTTGTAAGTGAAAGGCATCAAAATAATTGTTAAGAATGCTGGAATTGCAATTCCAAGATCATCCCAATCAATTTGTTTGATTCCGGTCATCATTAGGAAACCTACAATTACTAAAGCTGGAGTGGCGGCTTCGTAAGGAATAACTGCCACTAATGGCGCAAGGAATGTCGTGAGCAAGAAGCAAATACCAGTTACAACTGAAGCTAAACCAGTACGTGCACCTTCGCCTACACCTGAAGCTGATTCAATATATGAAGTGTTTGAGGAAACACCAGCAGCGCCACCAGCAGCGGCAGCAATTGAGTCAACGATTAATATGCGATCTGCTCCAGGAACATTGCCGTCACGGTCAACTAATCCTGCTTCTTGTCCGATAGCAGTCATGGTGCCCATTGTGTCGAAGAAATCTGCAAGTAATAGTGTGAAAACTATTAACAAAGCAGACACAACCGAGATTTTGCTAAATGAGCCAAAGAGGTTGAAATGGCCAAGTAATCCAAAATCCGGTGTGGCAACAACTGAATCCGGCATCGCTGGAACATTTAAGCCCCAACCCTTTGGATTCACTTTGCCGGTTGCGCCGTCAAAGTTAGGTCCAATTTTCAGTGAAGATTCAATGACAATAGCTACTACTGTTGAAACTACGATTCCGATTAGGAGCGCAGCTTTAACTTTGCGGACCATGAGTCCGATCATTAGAAGTAGACCAAATCCAAAAACAAGGACAGGCCAACCAACCAAAGATCCTCCATCACCAAGAGTTACAGGTACCGGTCCAGCAGCGGTACGGCGAACGAATCCAGCGTCAACTAAACCGATTAAGGCGATAAAAAGGCCAATACCTACCGATATGGCAACTTTTAACTGCGTTGGTACCGCTTTAAATACAGCAACCCGGAACCCAGTTAGAACCAAAACGGTAATGATTAAACCTTCAAGAACCACTAAGCCCATTGCATCTGCCCACGTCATCCGTGAAGCGATGCCAACAGCTACGAAAGTATTCAATCCAAGGCCGGTTGCAAGTGCGAGTGGGAAATTTGCCACAACGCCCATAAGAATTGTCATAACGCCCGCGACAAGCGCAGTAGCTGCAGCAATTAGTGCGAGATTAGGTGCATCTCCGCCACCAAGAAACTTTCCGTCCCCATCTTTAGCTAATCCAATAATTAATGGATTAAGCGCCACGATATATGCCATCGTGAAGAAGGTAACAATGCCACCACGAACTTCTTGTCCTACGGTTGAGCCACGTTGCGAGATTTTAAAATAACTATCGAGCATGACCTACCCCCATCTGTTTTGGTATCGGGGGTGTTTGCGACCCCGTGCGGAGACGGTCCACAGACCGAGGGAAGGTCTAAACCGTATGCCCTACCGAGTGGTAAACCGAGACACGACACCAAAACATATGGCAATTGATTGACCGATTAAGAGCGCAAATAAAGCGGTTCCGAGCCCAACTGTCCCACCTAGCATCCAACCCGCGGTCAAAACCAGGATTTCCAGGGTTAAACGGACTCGACCGATTCTGATCCCAGTTCGATTATGTAGAGCGGTCATTAATCCATCTCTAGGCCCAGGTCCTAAGCCGCAAGTTATGTAGATTCCGCTACCGATCCCGATTGCTGCGATACCTATCAGCGCAAAAATTAAACCTATCAAGTAATTATCTTGATGAGGGATGATTGCTACTCCAACTTGAAGAGCGCCTGCGATCACAATAATATTTAGAATTGTGCCAAATCCAGGATGTTCGCGTAATGGAATCCATAGCAGGAGTACTACGCAACTTATCAGCGCTGTTGAACCACCTATTGGGATAGGCAGGTGTAGTGATAAACCTTCAGCTAATACCGTCCAAGGTGAATTGCCGATACCAGATTGCAATAAGAACGCTTCGCCAACCCCAAACATTGTTAACCCTGCAAACAAAACTAAAAAACGTAACGGTGAAAGCGCCCAACGTGATGGCGCAGTCCAAGGGGTAATCGGAATACTTCGATGCGGTCTTAAAAACTCACTAAAACTAACGCCCATCTGAGAACCTTACTATGAAACTTTTTCAATTAACTTGGGTAACCTGCCGCAATGGAACTTTCCTATACCCAATCAATTCTTACCGGTTTAATTCAAGGCATAACAGAGCTCTTTCCAATCTCTAGTTTGGGCCATGCCGTTTTAATACCTGCTTGGGTAGGCGGAAGTTGGGCTAGTTTTATTACAGATCCCGCTTCTCCTTATCTAACCGTAACGATTGCGCTACACGCAGCCAGCGCATTGGCGCTTTTTCTAGTTTTTCGTAAGAGATGGTTTTCAATGCTTGGTGATACCTTCATAAGTTTAAGGAAATGGAACTTTTCCTCGCATAATACAAGGCTGTTTTTAATGATCATCATCGCCACAATTCCAGTTGCACTTTTGGGTTTTATTTTTGAGGAACCGTTACAAAATTTATTTGGGGACCCACTTCCTAGTGCTTTTTTTCTCACTATCAACGGACTTATATTGATCGCAGCTGAACGTTTATCCAGAAAAAACAGCGCCATCTCTTTGCATGAAGATGCCGTCGATAACATTGCAACTCATATCACTCCAGTGTCAGCTCTTGCGGTTGGGTTCGGGCAGAGCTTGGCTCTTTTCGCCGGTATTAGCAGATTCGGGATCACTATAAGCGCCGGGTTATTACGCAAAATGCATCACAGTGTTTCAGCTGAATTCGCCTTTCTATTGGCGCTACCTGTTATTGCCGGCGCGAGTTTATTGAAATTGCCAGAGTTATTCACACCTGAATTACGACATTTAGCCGGACCGGTCATTGCCGGTTCTATTGTTTCATTTGCTGCGACTTATTTTTCTATTTCATTCTTGGTCAAATGGTTTAAAACTAAGACTCTTTACCCGTTTGCAATTTATTGTTTAATAGTTGGTCTAATTTCGATTTTGAGATTCGCATGATTTTTCCGGGTTTTGGAACTATTATAAATATTGTCGCAATCATTTTAGGTTCACTAATCGGAATCTTGCTTGGAAAGAAGTTCAAAGAAGATACTAAAAATTTAATCACCGATGTTCTCGGATTTATTACGCTTATTTCAGGCGCTGCGGCCATATATTCAATTTGGAACGTTGATTTTGTAAAAGCAGTACCAACTGGCTGGACTCTATTAACAGTACTTGGGGCGTTATTACTCGGCGCAATCGTTGGATCCGTGCTCAATATTGAGGCAAGACTCGAAAAAGCAGGGGAGAAGTTAAAGTCTAAATTTGACCCGAACGGCGCATCTCCATTTGTTGACGGTTTTGTTAGCGCTTCACTGATATTTGCAATTGGTCCATTAGCAATTCTAGGAAGCATTTCGGATGGTATGGGAACTGGTATTGACCAGTTAATTCTGAAAAGTATGTTGGATTTTTTTGCTGCAATTGCTTTTGCCGCATCACTAGGTTGGGGAGTGGCAGTTTCTGCTGTTGCAGTGGGCGTTTATCAGGGCATCTGGACTTTACTTGGGTTTGGCTTAGGTTCAATTCTTTCGGATTACCAGATCGCTGCTATGACTGCGGTTGGTGGCGTTATGCTGCTCGGAATTGCCCTGCGTTTATTGAAAATTAGGGATATAGCGGTTGGCAATTTATTACCAGCTTTAGCTATTGCACCGGCACTTGCACTATTAGTGCATCAATTTGTTTAAAACTTTGAAGCATCTATAACAAATCGGTATCTAACATCACTTGCTACAGTTCTAGTAAATGCTTGGTTTATATATTCAGGATCTATAATTTCAACTTCACTTAAAATATTGTTTTCGCCACAAAAATTGATCATTTCTTGGAGATCGCGCATGCCACCGATCGTTGAACCGGCCATACTTCTACGCGCACCGAGGAGAACGCCAGCGTTAACCGAGAATGGTTTTCCAGGTAGCCCTAGAATTACTAAAGTTCCATTCAAACTAAGAGTATTCAAATAGAGATTAATATCGTGTTCAGCCGAAACTGTGTTTAAAATGAGGTCGAATTTACCTTTTAACCCTTTAAAAACTTCCGGAGAAATAGTCGCATAGAAATCATCAGCGCCCATCTGATAGGCGTCATCTTTTTTGTTTTCAGAGTGAGAAAGAACTGTCACATGCGCTCCCATTGCCTTAGCAATTTTTAAGCCCATATGGCCTAAACCGCCTAAACCAATAATTGCAACTTTCATTCCAGGCCTTACTTTCCAAAACTTCATTGGGGAATAGAGTGTTATTCCGGCGCAGAGAAGTGGCGCGACCCCAGAAAGTGCAAGATTGGCAGGAATTGATACTACATAATTTTCATCAACAACTATGTTGTTTGAATAACCGCCATAAGTTGGCGTTAAACCATCACGTTCACGATCATTGTAAGTTGCAGTCATATTTTTCTCACAATAATTTTCATCACCAGATCTACAATTCGCACAATTTCTGCATGAATCAACAAAAACGCCAACTCCAACACGATCGCCAACTTTGAACTTAGAGACAGAATTACCAATCTCTGAAACAATTCCAGCGATCTCATGGCCAGGAACCATTGGAAAGATTGCAGAACCCCATTCTTCGCGAGCTTGATGAATATCAGAATGACATATGCCGGAGTAATGAATCTCTATTTTCAGATCGTAAATTCCCAAAAAACGTCGTGAAAATTGCCAAGGTTGTAGAGGCGACTTAGCAGTTAATGCAGCGAATCCACGCGCGTTTGTCATGAATTGAAAGGTAGTGCATCCGGAGAAGTGTGTGCAGCTTTGGAAATTTTGGCGGTAACTTTACGCATGTGATGGCGACGGCATAACACTTCATAAGCCACTTCGAGGCTATCGGAAACATCACCGACAACTACTTGCTCGCCTTCGGTAACCATATTGCCATTTATAGTTCTCGCATTATGTGTTGCACGTTCGCCACACCAACAAAGTGCCTCAACCTGCAACGTATTGACTCGGTCAGATAATTCGACAAGTCTTGCGGAGCCCGGAAATAACTTGGTTCTAAAGTCCGTCAAGATCCCGAAAGCAAATACATCGATTCCTAAACCATCCGCTATTTTGGCCAATTGTTCAATCTGCGCTGGTTGATAGAACTGGGCTTCGTCGCAAATAACGTAATCAATCCGACTTCCTTGGGAAAGTGCATCAACTACGAATTTATGAATATCTAGATCTGGCAAAACTTCAAGCGCTTCGGATTTCAAGCCAAGGCGAGATGAGATAGTTCCTCTTCCGGCACGATCTTGGGAAGTAAAAATTAAACCGGAGCGACCGCGACTTTGATGGTTATGCGCTGTCTGCAATGCGAGCGTTGATTTACCGCTATCCATAGTGCCGCAGTAATAAATTAGCTCTGCCATATTCGCATCTTCTCATTAATCGGGGATAAACGCATCATCAACTCAAAACAGTATCTTTATCGGGACATTCAAATTGCTATTTAAGATTCTGGTCTCCCCAGCTAATCCATCGATAGCGAAAAGGAAAGCGAATCCAGCGACAATTGCGCCCAGTTCTCTAATTAATTCCCCGGCAGCAATGGCGGTGCCGCCGGTAGCTAGAACATCATCCACAATCAACACCTTGCTATTTGCTGGCATCAAATCGGAATGAATCTCTAACGCATCTAATCCGTACTCAAGCTGATATTCACGGCGTACAACTTTGCGTGGCAATTTTCCGGGTTTGCGAATGGGTATGAAACCTTTCCGCATTTTGATTGCAATTGCAGCAGCGATAATGAAGCCTCTAGCCTCTACTCCGGCAACGTAGTCGACCTCTATCGTTTCCAGTTCTTCAACAATTTTTGATATTACAAATGAAAATGCTTCCGAGTCTGCTAAAAGCGGAGTGATGTCTTTAAAAGTTATGCCGGATTTTGGATAATCTAGAACATCGATAATTTTGCTCTTCGCAATCTGCAAGTTCACTAGGCGAATTTAGCGTTAATGAACCCTCATCAAAACCTGACCGTGCCCTGGAGGGGACTTGAACCCCTAAGCCCTTTCGAGCACTAACACCTCAAGCTAGCGCGTCTGCCAATTCCGCCACCTGGGCCGGTGAAACCCTTTCGGGTTAGCGGGCAAACGATAGCAAGGTTTTTCAGCGTTAGGAAAACGTTCGCATTTTTTCTTGAAAACAGGGAAGATGCGGCTATGGATATCAAATTATCGCCCGAACAAATTGCAGAGCTAGAAGCGGATGTAGTTCGACTCTGTCAGGAATTGATCCGAATTCCGAGTGTCAATTTCGGAGATGGCAAAGGTAATGAGAAAGCAATAGCAGAATTTGTTGTTAAAGAATTGAGCGAAGTAGGAATCGCGAGCGAAATTATTGAAACCGCACCAAATCGCATGAATGTTGTTGCAAAACTAATAGGTACCGATTCATCCCGGCCAGGCTTAGTTTTACATGGCCATTTAGATGTAGTGCCAGCTAATGCAGCAGATTGGGAGGTTGATCCATTTAGTGGATTGATCAAAGATGGTTGCATATGGGGCCGAGGTGCAATCGATATGAAAGATATGGATGCCATGATCTTGGCAATTGTGCGCTTATGGGCCCGAATCGGTTACAAACCACCACGAGACATAGTTTTGGCTTTCTTTGCAGATGAAGAAGCCGGCAGTATTTATGGATCAAGATGGATTGCGAAGAACCGTCCAGAATTATTTGCGGGATGTACTGAAGCGATTTCGGAAGTTGGCGGATTTTCTTACACTCTAGATACTGGCAAGAGAATTTATCCAGTGCAAAGTGCTGAAAAAGGGATCAATTGGATGAAATTGACTGCGACCGGTAACGCGGGTCATGGTTCTATGATTAATGAAAAAAACGCCGTAACGGCGCTGACTGAAGCGGTTGCAAAAATTGGTCGTCACAAATGGCCAATTAGACCTACTAAAACCGTGAAAATACTCTTCAAAAAGGTAGCTGAATTAACCAATGTGGAATATGACGAGAATAATTTAGGAAAATTATTACCGAAATTTGGATCAATGGGAAGCATGATAGGTGCCACGCTGCAGAATATTGCGAACCCAACCATGTTGGAAGCGGGATACAAAGCAAATGTCATTCCACAATCCGCATCAGCCATTATTGATGGTCGATTTCTGCCCGGCTATGAAGCTGAATTAGCTGAAACGATAACGGAGTTAGTCGGGCCGGAAATCAAGGTTGAAGTTTTAACCCGTGATATTGCGCTAGAGGTAGATTTCTCAGGTCCGCTAGTTGACGCAATGTGTGCAGCGCTAAAGAGTGAAGATCCGGAAGGGATTCCAGTACCGTATTTGATGAGCGGTGGTACTGACAATAAAGCGCTTTCTGATTTGGGGATTGTTGGTTTTGGTTTTAGTCCGATTATATTCCCAGCAGATCTTGAATTTATGCCGCTATTTCATGGAATCAATGAGCGCGTACCGGTTGACGGCATAAAATTCGGCGTCCGTACTTTGCATCACTTCTTAGTTAATTGTTAAGCGCTAATTTCATTTAGAGCTGCACGCACTTGAGTTGGTAACGAGATCTCTTCGCTGGTCATCGCACCACGTAATTGTGCTCCGGTTCTCGCACCAATTATTGAGCTTGTAACACCGGCAGCATCGCGCACCCATGCCAACGCCACTTCCAATGGCGAATAACCTAAACCTTCCGCAGCAACGCTCACAGCTTCGACAATTTTTGTACTTCGTGCATTCAGATACGGTTCTATAAAAGAAGAGAAATGCGGGCTAGCGCCGCGAGAGTCGGATGGAATTCCATTTCGGTATTTGCCAGTTAAAACACCACGGCCCAACGGTGACCAAACTAGGAAGCCGACATTGAGAGCAGTAGTGGCAGCTAATACCTCCGATTCGACTGTTCTTTTCAATAATGAATATTCGTTTTGGCTAGAGATGATTGGTGCTTTGTTAAAGAGTGGATTTTGCAAGGTAATTGATCGAGCAGTCTGCCATCCCGTAAAATTTGAAATACCTACATAACTAGTACGACCGGAAGAAACTGCGTAATCAAGTGCAGATAAAGTTTCCTCAAGTGGAACATTTTCATCCCACGTGTGCACTTGCCACAAATCAACATGGTCAACACCTAAACGTGCTAGCGAACGATCCAAATCACCAAGCAGCGAGGCTCTGGAGTTATCTACTTTTCTTTCACCAGTTTTGAAACTAATTCCAGCTTTGGTTGCTATGACTATTTCGTCGCGCTGAACCAGTGTTCCAATAAATCCGCCTAACGTACGTTCACTATCTCCGTCGCCATAAACAGCGGCAGTATCTATAAAATTGCCACCGTTATCCAAGAAAACCCGAAGTTGTTCAGCCGCTTCATGTTCATCGGTATCTCGACCCCAAGTCATAGTCCCAAGTCCGATTCGCGATATAAATAAACCGCTATTCCCGAGTCTTCTGCGTTCCATAGTGGAGACCTTAGCAATATCTCCCGCTTTTAGCCGTTAATGTAGCGACATGACTGTGATCCTTTTTCTCCGCCATGCACATTCGGAAGCTAACGGTGCTGGCATTTTGGCAGGGCAAATATCTGGGATTCATCTTTCAAATATTGGAAGAAAACAGGCTAAAACTTTTGCCAGAAATTACGGAGATATGTATTTTTCGGGGATTCACATAAGCCCGCTAGAAAGATGTCGAGAGACTATTTCTCCCTACTTGGATCATGTTAAAAAAAATTCCAAGAAGAAAATCTCAGTAATTGAAGATCGGAATTTTATCGAAATGGATTATGGTTCCTGGAGCGGTATGAAGCTACGCAAATTGGCTTTATTACCGTTATGGCGGCGAATTCAAAAAAATCCCAGCACTGTAACTTTCCCAGAGGGAGAGAGTTTCATCGCTCTCAATAAGAGGGTGCATAAAGGGTTACTTGCAATAGCTAGAAAAAACCCAAGGGGACAGGTTCTAGTTGTAACTCATGCCGATG
>CAIRHO010000057.1 GCA_903878415.1 uncultured Actinomycetes bacterium | reverse complement strand
CCACCGAATGCAGCCAAAGTAAGTCCGCCACCAATTGATTTAGCAAGGGTGATTAAGTCAGGAGTTACACCTAAACGTTGTGCGGCGCCTTGGTGTCCGGCAGTCAAGCCAGTTTTAACTTCATCAAAGATCAAAACAATGTTGTACTCATCGCACAATTCACGAACACGTTCTAAGTAACCTTCATCTGGCAAAACTATGCCGAGGTTTTCAAGGACTGGCTCAAGAATAAAACAAGCGATTGAATCCGCATGCTTTTTAAATATACGTTCTAAGCAATCTGCATCGTTATAAGGAACAACATAGATTTCGCCAGGGACGATTCCATCTGGAACATGAGCGATTGGAGCACTGGCATCGCCAATCTGATCAATTGGTGGCTTGCTAGAAACTACGAATGGGTCATAACTACCGTGGTAGCCGCCTTCAATCTTTACGATGGCGTTCTTATCTGTTGCAGCGCGTGCAGTGCGCACGGCATACATTGTTGATTCAGTTCCAGAGTTAGTGAAACGAACTTGATCGATTCCGAAGCGGCGGCAGATGCGCTCTGCAGCATCGGTTGAAATAGGTGAAGGGGTGACAAAGAGGGTTCCACTTTCAAGAGCCTTCTTTACTTCCTCAACGATTACTGGGTTGAGGTGGCCTGCGAGCATTGCTCCAAAGCCCATAGAGAGGTCTAGAAGCTGGCGACCATCAACATCGGTCATCCAGGCGCCTTTAGCGCTGACAATCGAGATTGGATATGGGTCCCAGTGCTGAAAGCTTGAAGTTACTCCCAAAGGCAGTGACTTGAAAGCGCGCTTGCTTTCTTCGGCGCTCTTGCCAGTCTGCTTGGTAAATAACTCCCACTCAGATTTTAAGAGTTGGGCTACTCGCTCAGGTGATACTGGAGTAGATGTTGTTGGAACGAATCTAAAGGTTTCCTTGTGATTAGTTTGTGTAAGCATTGTAAAACTTGTACGGCAAAGGTTTCAGCTTTTGAAACTCGTTTGAGAAGTACTCTCCCGGTTCGGTTTTTAGTCCGTAAGAACTAAGCCATAAGTATCTCATGCCGTTTTTTAAAAGCAACCCCCAGAAAAACCGGGTGTGTCATGCGGGAAATCCCGTTTTTATTTCATAAAAAGTGCGTTTAGCCGTTTTGTTGTGAAAATAAGTCCAATAATAATCATTACAACAAAGTACAAAGCATGGCCTAATAAAGCCATATTTATGTGTCCTAGGCACAGTCCACGGACTAAATTGATCGCATGCGTAAGTGGCATTAAATTAACAGTGAACTGTAACCACTGCGGGAAAACACTTATTGGATAAAAAGAGCCAGAAAATAAAAACATGGGTAGCAAAAACATGTTTACGATTTCTAGCTGCTGGAATGATTTCATATAAGAAGTAACTGCCATGCCGCAGGAGGCAAAACCAAAGGCGATTAAGACGGCAGCCGGTATTGCAAGCAGACCCCAGACACTTTCTACTAAACCAAGCGGTGCAATTACTGCCATAAATGCGCAGGCATATGAAAAACCTCGCAGTAACGCCCAACCGATTTCACCAAGAGCAACATCAAGTGGTCCCATAGAAGTTGCCAACATCCCGTGATAAATCCGGTCGTGATTAAGTTTGAAAAATACATTCATCGTTGAGTCATAAATTGCGCCATTCATCGCACTGGTTGCCAAGAGCGCAGGGGCGATGAAAGCGGCGTATTTAATGGTTTCGGAGCCAACTGTGATGGTTGGGAGTAATTTGCCAATGCCATAACCAAATGAGAGCAAATACAGAACTGGCTCTAAGAAGCCCGAGATAACGATCATGTAGGTGGACGATTTAAATGCAATGAAACCGCGTTCTAATAATTGCGGTACGCGTCCTGAATAAACACGTTCACCTAATTTACCGACGCGCTTTTCAGCGATCGCTACAGCCATAGGAATAAACATCTACTTTGCCAATCTTTTCGTAAAGATTCGCGCAGAGAAGAAAAGTCCAACGACCAACATAACCCCAAGGAAAATGAAGTGAATCCAGAGCATTGTTGGTGAAATTGCGTGGCCATACGTTAAGTGACGACCTAGTTCGGTGGCGTGCCACAAGGGTGAAATCCAACCGATCCACTGTAAAAAGAATGGCATCGATGTAAGTGGGAAAAACGTGCCTGAGAACATAAATAAAGGCATCATTACAAAGCGACCCAGGACTACGAAGAAAATATTTTCATCTTCTAGACGTGCAGCTAACGCTTGCATAAGTGCGCCAAAAGATGCACCCGCAAAAACCGCTGTAGGAATTGCTAGCCATGCACGTGGGGATTCCAGTGCGCCAAATGCCCACATAACACCGAAATACAAAACTACTGTGTAGAAAGCTCGGAATAACGCAGTAAGAAAAACACCATAAGAAATCTGGACTCCCGACAAAGGCGTTGAATTCATCGAGTAAAAAGTTTTATGCCATTTAAAACCTTCAATTGTAGGAAAAACAGTTTCATCCATAGTTCCCTGAATCGCAGCTTGCGCAAGCAGAGCCGGGGCTAAGAAAGTTAAATACTTAACGCCATCAACACCTGCTGGGCCAACGCTCTTATCGATTAAGCCGCCCAAGCCAATTCCAACTGAAATTAAATACAAAATAGGATTCGCAATTGCAATGCCTAGGATCAACCAAATCCATTTCATCATCTGGCGGATTCGAGCTTGAGCAACATAGAGCGCTCCGCGAGATTGAACTCGGGCAGCATCTACAAGTACTAATGAGCCCTGTCGGATTTGAGTGAGACTCATTATTCGATCAAAGTTCTTCCAGTAAGGCGCAAGAAAACATCTTCTAGTGAAGATCGGCGTACCAAAGAAGTCTTTGGATGGAAATCAGCAGCATAAATCTTTTCAAGTAGAGCTTCACCATCTTCGGTGTACATCAACACACGATCAGGTAGTTCTTCAATTCGTTCACACATTGTGCGCAGCTTGGCACCCATCTCTTGATTGCGATCTGAACCAAAACGAATTTCAAGAACTTCTTTAGTTGCATAATCCTTAATCAAAGAAGCTGGACTTCCTTCGGCCATGATGGAGCCTTTATCCATAACAATAAGGCGATCACACAACTGTTCAGCCTCATCCATAAAGTGTGTAGTGATCAGCAAAGTCACGCCTTGCTCCTTCAGGCGGAACAAGCGATCCCATAAAATATGACGCGCTTGTGGATCTAAACCCGTTGTTGGTTCATCGAGCATTAATATTTCAGGTTCACTCACTAATGCGCGGGCAATTGTTAAGCGTCGTTTCATTCCACCACTTAAGTTTTCAACTTTTGCATCGCGTTTTTCTTCTAATTGCGCAAAAGCTAGAAGTTCATCAACTTTGCCTTTAACAAACTTACGAGATAAACCAAAGTAGCGGCCATAGATATAAAGGTTTTCGGCAACACTTAGCTGCATATCCAAATTATCTTGTTGAGGTACTACGCCTAAGTGCGCACGAATTTGTGGTCCATGTAATTCTGGATCTTTGCCAAGAATCGAGATAGTTCCAGAGGTGCGCTGTGAAGTTGCACCAATGATGCGCATTGCCGTGGATTTACCGGCACCATTTGGACCAAGGAAACCAAATGACTCACCCTTATAGACATCGAAGTCGATGCCGTTGACTGCGGTGAAATCTCCGAATTTCTTGGTTAAACCACGCGCTGAAATAAGTGGATTAGACATCCCTAAATCCTACCTGAGTATAGTTCTGCTACGTGCGCTTCATAAATAATCCCACCCACGATCTCACCTATGACGATGTCTTCATGGTGCCAAGTTCCTCAGAACTTTCTAGCCGTATGGATGTGGATTTAT